>NZ_WQPQ01000058.1:377-42595 GCF_018785365.1 Clostridium sp. MCC344
TTGATTATTGTTAAAAAAGGCACTTATAGGAGAAACATAAAACGTAAAAATCCGGCTCAGGATCTGAACCGGATTTTTGGGAGTATGAAATTTTTATGAAGGTATCACAAATAGTGGTAGGATTATTCTCTGATGTAGGTCTTATCGTTTACAATAATAGTATCGTAGTCCACAATCGTCATATTGCGGGAATTGGAGGAGTCACGATATTTTGTATCACTGGATTTCGCAAAATTGTAGATATGGGTGTCACCGTCGTTGTCATAGTAGAAAGCTGCGATGGAATCTCCTGCACCGACCATGAGCTCGAAGTAATCTTCTCTGTTCTCGTCATTTGTCATGAAGGTTCCGACCATATCCTCGTTTGTGTAGACGGTGGAATCGTCGGAGGAAGTGCTCTGGTTGTTATCAGAAGCGTTGCCGGAGTTATTCTGGCTGTCCATATCTTTCTGGTACTTTAACTGTACAGAGTTGCCGATCATCCAGGCACCGTCCGCATTGACGGTGTAGCCATCCGGAGTTGTTGTATTTGTATAGATATATCCGTTGGAATCGAAGGCATAGCACTCGTAGATCCCGTCCTTATTTCCGTCAAGCCATTTCCACTGGGATACCGGGTAGGAACCATTGTCTTCCTGCCACCACCAGCCGGTCGTGTTCTGAACCCACTGTCCTGCAAAAGCGGTCATTCCCATGGAAGCAGCCATAGCTGCGGTAAGTGCGAGAGTCATAAATTTCTTTTTCATCATGAAACCTCCTGTATTTGATGATTTTGATCCGGTAGAACTGCGGTACCCGTGAATATTACGGACAGTTACAAAATGTGAATGTGAGTATTTTAAAGAGTGCCGGTCAGTTTTCCGTTGGTTTTTATTTCCTTTTGACATATTAAGTATATCAGGGAAATGTGATTAACATGTGAAGACTTTGCGGTGAAACGTGAGGAAAGTGTGGCAGAGGTGAGTCAAAAGAATGGTTTATTTTATGAAAATATAATCAAAAACAGGTGATGCAATTACCGGATCGTAATCGCATCACCTGTGCTTTTTTTGTTATGAAGGACTAGGAAAAATCAGAAGATCATGATTTCTTATCTGCTTCCGGTCCGTAGGTTACGATACCGGATTTATCGGTGCAGTAGTAGTTGTCATCTGCGTCTTTGATGTTTTTCTTGTTCTTCTGGATCGTACCTTTTTCATTGACGAGGTACTGGGCATCTTTGTAAGTTACAACTCCATATTTAGAATCTTCATCAGCAGTCAGACGGAGACCATTTACATAAATGTATCCATCGGAAATACCTGTTTCGCCGACGCCTCTCGGAGAACCGTTGGATCTGAAGCTGAAGGTGTAGGAAGTACCATCAAGGGAGATCGTGGTTGTTCCTGTCTTTGCAGCACCACTGGATTCGAAGTAAACAAGCTTCTGAGTGTTGGAATTCATATTCTTAATAGTATCAACAGAATCTACTTCACCGGAGTAGGAAGTATATTTACCATCTTCATAGTATAAGATCCTGAGACCGGTTACCATCTCACCTTCATTATTGAAGAGGTAGGATTTTCCGTCGATCGTCTTGCACTCTTTTCTTGTAATCTCGCCTTTGGAGTTTGCATAGTACCAATGTGTGGTGTCGCTTTCATGATCACTACTGTTTAAATCCTTCGGCGGAACTGCTTCGAACCAACCAGTATGAAGCTTCGGTTCGTCTTCGTTGCCGTAGTATTTCCAGGTGTCTTTATTGCTGTCATGTACCCAGGAATCCTGTGCAACGCCTCTGTCGTCAAAGGTGTACTTCACGTTGCCGATCGTTTTCTCTGTGCTTACCGTCTTTTTACCGTTGGAAGCAAAGTAGAAGTGGTAAGTCGGCTCTTCATCGTCTTCATTGTCGTCATCTTTTACGCTGATGTATACCCATGCGTTTGTAACGAGGCTTCCGTCGCCTTCTGCGTCACCGTAGTATGTAGCCGTTGCCCAGTCGGAATCATCGGAAATATTCTCACCTGCAGCTGTGATCCAGCCTGTGAGCATTCTTCCATACATATCAAACGCATACTTCTTTCCGCCGATATCAGCGATCTTTACGCTGTCACCGGTCGTGCGGAGCGCACGTCCATTGTTATCGAAGTAGTACCAGCTTGCGTCGCCGACTTTATCGTCGCCCTGCCAGCTCGGGTTCTCAAGGAAGCGCCAGCCGTTCTTTAACATCTGGCCGCCGTTTCTTAAGTAGTAGTAGTTTCCGTTGTCCTCAAGAAGAGTGTTGCGGATCATATAGCCGTCCTCACCGAGGTAATAGGATTCGCCGTTGTCGGTTCTCCATGCGCTTGTCACGTTGTTGCCGTTATTGTCAGTATAGACCCATTCACTGTTTATGGACTTCCAGGCAGCAAAAGAACTGAATGAAGCACCCAGAGCGAGAATTGCGGATGCGGAAAGTACTGCCAGGCAGAAATTTTTCTTTCTCATTTAATTTTCCTCCTCATAGAAATTGTAACAGCAGCCAGATCGTTGTTTTCACGGCTGCTGAAAATTCTCAAATTGTTTACATATTCTATTATACCAGAATTCCGATTTATGACAATGGTATTTTCCCTTCAACTTGTGGTAAATGTGTGGCAGGGGAATTACAAATTGTTTAAGAAAAAAGTACGGATCAAACTTTATGATGAAAGTGATCGATCCGTACGTTTCGTAGTTCCTATTTTATGATTTCAGGTAATCCGACGCGTCCTTTAAGAAGCTTGCGATGATCAGCAGGATCACAAACGCTACCGGAAACGCTGCAATGATGGAGACACTCTGCAGGTTTGCCATGGAGCTGTCGGAAAATACAAGTGCCATGGGCAGCAGGATCAACAGGATCGCCCAGAAGGCTTTTACTGCATTGTGCGGCTCCTCGTCACCGGTGATCTGGCGGTATGTGTAGGAGGAGGCTACAAGGGCGATGGAGTCAAAGCTGGTAGCATAGAAGGCCACCATGGCAACGATTAAAAGCACAAGGACAAACGGTGCAAGCGGCAGTGTCTGGATGATGGCGATGATCGTTGTGTAGAGATCGCTGCCGGCGGCATAGATCGCCATAACGTCTAACTTTCCGCTTACCTGAAGTCCGAGACTGTAGTTTCCTAAAATGATAAAGCTTAAGAATGTAGCGCTGACGCTGCAGGCATATCCGCCGAGGATCGTCTGCCGCACCGTTCTTCCGCGGGAGATGGATCCGATAAAGAACGGAGATGCCACGCACCACACCATCCAGTAGGCCCAGTAGAAGATCGTCCATGTCTGCGGAAAGGAAGTGGTCCGCTGCGGGTCTGTGAAGGTTGCGAGGCCGAGGAAATTCTGAGCAAGATTTCCGACAGCCGCAAAGCCTGTCTCCAGAATATACCGTGTCTCTCCGCCGAGGAACAGCACATATGCGAGCAGGGCAAAGAACAGATACATGCAGGACTTTGCAAGCAGGGAGATCCCCTTCATGCCGTGCAGCAGGGCGTATGTATAAAAGACGCAGGTGACGGCCAGGATCGCGATCGTGATCCATTTCGAGGACGGAAGATGGAACAGGGTCGTGAGGACCTGGGACATTAACGGAGTTGCCAGTGCGAAGGTCGTCGTTGTCCCCGCGAGCAGGGCGAAGAGGGCGAGGAGATCGATCAGTTTTCCCGGGAGTCCATCGACTTTGTTTCCGAGAAGTGCGCGGCATGCCTCAGAGTATTTCTGCTTATGGCATCCGCGGACATGAAGCATGAAGCCGAAGCACACGGCGAGCACCAGGTAGAACGCCCACGGGATCGGACCCCAGTGGAAGAGCGGGTAGGTGCTGGACCAGGTCTGCATAGAGCCCATCTCGGAGATATGCGGGTCGTTGGCGTAGAGGATCCACTCACAGAAGGAGTAGAACAGGATGTCAGCGGCGAGGCCGGAGGTGAACATCATGCTGGCCCACACGAAGAGCGGGTATTTCGGCTTCTCATCCGGCTTTCCGAGGCGGATATTTCCAAACCTGGAGAAAGCCAGAAACAGGGAGAGCAGGAAGACGAAGAGGCCGACTGCCAGGTAGAACAGGCCGAAGGTGTCGCCTAGGATAAAGCGGATCGTGTCGAGAACGCTCTTTGACGCGTCCGGCATCATGATAAAGCAGACGCAGAGCGCCAGGATCGCAAGAAACGGTACGATCACAGTGATCCAGTCGATCCGATCTTTTAATGGTGTTTCGGAATTTTTGGAACTCATAATTTGAAACCTCCTATGATGTTCAAAAATTAAATATTTATCAAGATATTGAACATTATAGCACTGCAGGAGAGAGAATGCAAGGGGGAAATGATATGATTCTGCCACGGCCACTGTATTATACAACATTTTCAGTTCAGAACTTGCCTGCCTCCCTGCACGGGAACAAGGACTCAGCGTCAGTTCGGATCATGGGAGGATGGAATGTTTGAGTTTTGCCCTGCGATCCGGATAAAATTGACCGTCAGGAATGTCACACAGAGTATCCAGCCGAGACCGGAAAAGAGAGCAACCGCGGTGAGCCCCATCTTTCCGATCATGATGGCGGAACAGATCGCACGGAAAATAATGTGTAGGGTTGTTCCGCAGAAGGCGATGACCATGTAACCCTGTCCTTTAAAGTATCCCATGTAAGCACTTCCTGTAAAGCAGAATATATAGAAAACAGAGATCAGCCTTATATAACTATTTCCGTAATAGAGAGCCAGTTTGTCTGAAGAACTCAAAAACAGCCGGAGTGCAGGATCGGAACCAAAGAACATGAAAAGGGAGATCACCACGCAGACCGCCCAGTTTAACATCAGCCCCCAGAATAGACTTTTTTTCACCCGGTCATGATTTCCGGCCCCAAGATTCTGGGAGACCATGACGGAGACCGCATTTCCTCCGCTGTCACCGAAGGAATTCGCGAATCCCTCAATGCGGGTCGCTGCCGTATAGGCGGCGATTCCCGGTGTTCCGAGTGTATTGACACTGCCCTGAACGAGAATCTTTCCGATATACAGGCTGGAGGCCTGAAGCGCCGAGATGAGACCGTAGCGCAGAGTGTGGATCATAAGATCCTTATGAGCTCCAATATCTTCTCTGCGGCAGAGCAGTCCCGGATAAGTATCCCGCAGATACAGAAAACAGCAGATTGCGGAGAAAAACTGTGACAGGATCGTGGCCGCGGCAGCACCGCCGGTTCCAAGTCTCAGAATGCCGATAAGGAGAAAGTCCAGAGCAATGTTCATTGTGATGGCGGCAGCGAGAAAAGACAGGGCAACTCTGGTGTTGCCGATAGACCGCAGGATTCCGGATAAAAGGTTATAAAGACAGGTAAAAGGAAGCCCTGCGAGGATAATGAAAAGGTAGGATTCAGCGTAAGGAATGAGTTCGTCCGGGGTGTGGATCAGGTTTAAGATCGGATTCAGAAAGACGGTACACACACCGCTGATGATAAGGGCGATGATCATGCCGAGAAGAAGGGCGGTGAAGACTTCCTCGCGGTATTTTTTTCTGTCACCGCTTCCGTAGAACTGACCGAGGATTACCGTGATCCCGGCGCAGAAGCCGTCGAGAATGAAGATAAAAAGGTTCATAAGACTGCCGGATATTCCCACAGAGGCAAAGGCGTTGGTGCCGAGAAATCTGCCCACGATCAGTGAGTCGGCAGTGTTGTAAAGCTGTTGTAAAATGTTTCCAAGCAGCAGTGGAACGGCGAGGGTTAAGATCTGCTGTCGGATATTGCCGGAAAGTAAAGAGGTCTGGTTCATGGTTATGTACTCCTGAAATATAATCTTCTGATACCGGATATTCCGCACTGCGTACTCCAAATTCTATGCGCTGCTCCGGCTGGTGCCAAATCTGATGGTTCAGTACCTTCACAGAAATCAGTGTATCACAGAAAATATTAATTGAAAAATGAATAATTAAAAAGTAAAATATAATCAAAATGATATATTTTGAACAGGATAAAATATTTGCAGTAAAGAAAATCGGAGAAAACGGAGATCATTATGACAAAAACGGAGTTGGAGGCATTCCTGGCAGTTCTCCAGTATGGCAGTATCTCAGCAGCGGCAGAACGGCTTTTTATCACACAGCCGGCTATGAGCCGCAGAATGAAATCGATGGAAGAGGAACTGGGATACAGCCTTTTTGAGCGTGGACGCGGTCAGAGAAGCGTGGAACTTACAGAGAATGGAAAAGAATTCGTTCCGGTCGCGGAACGCCTGTTGACACTTTACAGGGAGGCGGAGGAGATACCGAGAAGAAAGAAAAGTCCGCTTCTGCGGGTCAGCACAGTGAACAGCATTGCTTTTTATCTGATGCCGGCTGTATTAAAAAAAATGATGTCCGATCGGGACACCTGCAGCATTGAATTTAAGACGGGGCGTTCTTCTGACATTTATGGGTATGTGGAAAATGGAAGTGTTGATGTGGCTCTGGTCTCGGATTTTTTAAATTCCAGAAGAACAGTTCCGTTCCCTGTGTTCAGGGAGCCGTTTGTGTTTGCCGGTGGTGAGAGCTGGAGAGAAACGGGGCGAGTGACTCCGGATATGCTGGATCCGGAAGAACAGATCCGGCTGCCGTGGAATCCGGAATATGATATCTGGCACAGCCGATGGTTTCCGCCGGATGCAAATCCGAGTCTCACAGCGGATAAGATGGAATTTCTGGAATATTTTCTGAATGGAAAAAAATGGGCGGTGATCCCGCTTCTTGTTGCAAGGCGATTCAAGAGACAAGACGTGTGGATCTGTCCGATGGAAGGCGGACCGGAGGACATGACGATCTATGGACTCACAAAAGAGAACCGGATGGATGATCAGATTCGAAGATTTTTTCAGTGTGTGAGAGAAGAACTGCAGATGATCGATGGGATAGAGTTGTTTTCAGGAAGATAAGAAGAGATCCTGGTCTCTCAGAAAAATTTATAATTAAATTTCAGACAGGAAAAAGGGCCCAGCCATCGGAACATACCCCAGGATTCCGGTGCGGGCCCTTTTTCAAGAGTTACAATTTATAATCCAAAATTGGATCTTACAGGAAGTTCATAAATGTCGTAATAATAAGTGCATTGAAGAAATCGATGAACAGACTTCCTACTAACGGCACTACGAAGTATGCGGTCGGAGCCGGACCATACTTTGCGGTGATCGCCTGCATGTTTGCCATAGCGTTCGGTGTAGCACCCATACCAAATCCACAGAAGCCGGATGTCATAACGGCTGCGTCGTAGCTCTTTCCGAGAAGGTTGAATACTACGAAGTAAGCGAAGAATGCCATGAGAACTGTCTGTGCCGCAAGCATTACGATCATCGGAAGTGCAAGCTCTGCAAGCTGCCATAACTTTAATCCCATCATTGCGAGACCAAGGAATAAGGAAAGAGAGAAGCTTCCGATCGTGCTGATCTCTTCCATCGGCATATCTTTGTGGGTTGCGTCAACAACGTTACGGATGATAGCAGCAACAACCATTGCTCCGATGTAGCTCGGGAATGTCATTAACTTGTTAAGGAATAAAGAAACGATCGTGCCGGCACCGATTGCGATTGCAAGGTATAATGCGCCGTCCAGGAATCTTCTGGAATCGATCGCGCCGGTAACTTCGTTCTTATCAACTTTAACCTCATCACTGCCGGTAGCAGTCTCTGTGGACTTTAAGTTCAGGGAATGGATACGACGGTAAGCGAGCGGTCCGCCGATCACACAGCCGGCAACAAGACCGAAGGTTGCGGATGCGATCGCAACCGCGTTAGCGCCTACGACACCGGCTTCCTCAAGAACCGGTCCGAATGCGCCTGCGGTACCATGTCCGCCGACCATCGGGATGGAACCAACCGCAAGACCAAGTCTCGGGTCGAGATGGAAAGCACCGGCAAGTACAGCGCCAAGACCATTCTGAAGAGCAACCATGATAATGGAAACTAACAGGAATAAGAGTACCTGAACGCCGCCCTTCTTTAAGAGACGGAAACATGCGGTGTAACCAACGCTACAGAAGAATACAGTCATGAAGAAGGACTGTAATGTGTTGTCGAAAGAGATTTCGAGGATCCCTGCGGATCTTAAAATCAGGTGAACAACAGCGTAAACAACGCCGCCGACAACCGGTTCAGGAATACAGTATTTTGTTAAGAATGGGATCTTGCTTACAAGGAAACGTCCAAGAAGCAGAACCAGTGCAGCAACTGCAACTGCTTGATACATGTTGAGCTCGATTTGTAACATAGTTTTTATACCTCCATACCTTTTATGTACAGAGTATAAGCATGTCCCTTCAAAAAACTTCACAAAGTTACAAAAAGTTACAAAAATTACTTAACAAAATTTGTAATTCCTTAACAATATTTTTATACACAACAAGGTAAAATATGTGAAAAATTCCAATATAAGGAATGTGAAGATGGAAAGGGAATTGTTCCGGATGTGGATTTCCGAGGAATGAAGAGACGCATCAGAAATAGAAAAAACCAGGTACGATCCGTTTTTGCGGAAGATGTACCTGGATCATGAAAAACTATCGTTCGGCTTCCAGCATCAGCCCGTCGATGAACTTTTTGATGCTGACCTTGCCGCCGGATGTGCGTTTTCCCCGGAGATAGTCCATCTCCGCTTTTACGTCCTCGAAGGAGAATAAAGTTCCGGAGTAGAGAGTGTAGGTCTCGTTCATGAAATCCTCGATCCCCATGTGGGCAATGTTGGACATTCCGGCCGCGATCGTCCTGCGGACGCGCTGCTCCATGTTTTTCGGCGAGTCGCTGACAGCCTCACACATCTGGGCAACGCTCAGGTTGGAGACTGGAATGTGGTTGTCGTGGAGATATTCGCAGATCTTTATGATATCCGGGCATCCTTTTTCGCCGGACATGCCGATGCGGTTTAAGATGTACTTTAATTTCCGGCCGTAGTTGTCGGCTTTCGGCTTGTCATCTTTGGCAGGATGTTCGATCTCGTTCATGAACATGCGGCGGATGTTTGCGAGTGTACGTTCGTTGGTGATCTGCTGTTCTACATTTTTTAAGACGGAACGGACTTCAATGAGATTGATCGGTTTGCTGATAAAGAAGTCGACTCCCGCGCTGTAGGCTTTGCTGATCAGCTCTTTGGCAGATACCTGGGAGATCATGATGCACTTGATCGAGGTGTTGACGGCGCGCAGTTCCTTTACGAATTCTACACCGTCCTTAACGGGCATGAAAAAGTCAACGAGGATGACATCCGGCTTGGCGCGCAGCACGTCTGCGAGATTTGCCGGTTCCCCGCCGCAGTCTCCGCAGATTTCCCCGAGATCCTGTGTCTCGATGATGTCCTCTAAAATATTGATGACGGACAGATCATCCTCTACAATATAGATTCTCATAATGTTTCCTCCACAAGGGAAGTGGCCGGAATCGTGATGGTGAAGGTGGTTCCGATCCCCTGCTCCGATTCAACGTCGATGCTTCCTTTAAATTGTTCTTCCACAGTCATTTTTACGCCATAGAGGCCGACACCGCGGAAAATGTTTCCTGTTTTCTGGTCAAATTTTGTCGAGTAGCCCATCTTGAAGATGTTCGGAAGATGACGGGGGGAGATTCCCGGACCATCATCGGTGACGCGGAAAACATAATTTCCGTCGGTCAGATGTTCCTCAATGTAGATCATTCCGAATTTCCGGTCAGATTCGATCGCCTCGATGGCGTTATTCACGAGATTTTTGAGAACGGCCATCAGCTCATAGTGTTCTTCGGTCATAAAATTATCGGAACACTGGAATTCCAGCTGAATATGGACATTCTTATTTTCCAGAATATGGTAAGTTGTGTCTTCCAGGATCTTTAAGATATCCTGAAAGCTCATCTGCTTTTCGTCATATTCTTCGGAAATTTCTTCCTCGATGCCCTGGATGATGCGGATATAATCCTTTTTGATCTCGTGGACATCGCGGGCGATAGCAAGAGACATATGTTTCATGTCTTCTGGCACATCCATTTCATTTAATTTCTCATACAATTTATATGCGTTTGCCATAACGGATTCGATCTCTTCAGAATTTTTCCGCATGAAGTAGATCTCATTTTTCAGTCCTGTTGTCATAAGGAAAAGACGGCGGTAACGGTTCTCGTGCTCTTCGTTTTTTAAGAGTGTCCGGTAGTGACCTTCCGCCATCAGGATCAGACCGGCAAGAAAGGTACGGAACAGTGCGATCAGGAAGAGATATCCTGCCTTGTCCGGAGTCATGGAGTGTGACATACTCTCGGAAATGCACAGTTCTACCAGGTTGGAACCGAAATCAGCAAAAAAAACGGCCGGAAACAGGCGGCTGTAGGAGACGGTATGTTTTCCCGGGACCATGGCTACGAAAATAATACCGTAGCAGAAATAGAAGATCGCATTCGGAAAAACACTTTTCGCTGAGACGAGGAGACTGGTCCCGCTGTGGAGCGCCGGAAACAGGCGGAAGAAGAACACGATGACTGCGGTCACAGCGCAGGTGAGCGGTGTGGAAAGACTTTTTCCAAGTGTCATCAGGAGAACGGGCAGTATGATCACGGAAGAAGAGATCCGGAAATTATTTATAAAGATATTCCAGTAAAGCTGGGACACGAGAGCAACGATCAGTCCGATCAGGATCATTCGCCGGATATCGCGCGTCCGCATATTATTTGTCATAAAGCCATTCTCCTTTTCAGAATTCGAAGCAGATGGAATCATCATCCTATATCTTATTATAATACGTTATTGTTAAAGAAAAGTCAATGAGACGGTCAGGAGTTGCTTCGCGGAGCGCGGACCGAAGCACGGAAAGAGCTGAAAACGGGGGACAGGGAGCTGCTGCAGGCGGCAATGACTAAGATTTTTATGGGGTCAGGTTCAAAAAAATAAAAAAACAGAAGCAAAACTTTATTTTATAAGTTGAAATATTGGTTTTAATGAATTATAATAAGTGCTCAGGGAAAAGATAATCTGAAATATATCGTTGAATCATGAGGAGGAAACTGACATGAAACCATATCGCGAAATGTCAAAACAGGAACTTGCGTCTTTAAAGGAGCAGCTGGAAGCGCTGTATAAGGAGTATCAGGGAAAAAATCTCAGCCTGAATATGGCGCGGGGAAAGCCATGCAAAGAGCAGCTGGACCTTTCTCTTCCTATGATGGACGTTTTAAACAGCAGCAGTGATTATATGACATCGGACGGTGATGTGAGAAACTACGGAGTCCTGACCGGGATCCAGGAGGCGAAAGAGCTCATGGGTGCGATGATGGACTCGCCGGCCGAGAATATCGTGATGTACGGAAACGCGAGTCTGACACTGATGTTCGATACCGTGAGCCGTTCCTGGACGCACGGGGTATGCGGAAGTACGCCGTGGTGCAGACTTGACAAGGTGAAATTCCTCTGCCCGGTCCCGGGATATGACAGACATTTCGCGATCACGGAATACTTCGGGATCGAGATGATCAACATTCCGATGACAGGTGAAGGTCCGGATATGGATCTTGTTGAAAAATATGTAAATAATGACGAGAGTGTGAAGGGAATCTGGTGCGTTCCGCTTTATGCGAACCCGAGCGGTGAGTCTTACTCAGATGAGACTGTGAGAAGATTTGCAAACCTGAAACCGGCTGCGAAAGATTTCCGTATCTACTGGGACAACGCATACTGTGTTCATCATCTGCACCCGGATCACCCGGATCATGTCCTCGACATTCTTTCTGAGTGTGAAAAAGCAGGAAATCCGGACATGGTATATAAATTCGGTTCGACTTCAAAGATCAGCTTCCCAGGCTCCGGAATCTCCGCGATCGCTACTTCAAAGGCAAATATCGATGCGCTGAAGAAGCAGATGAATGTCCAGATGATCAGCCATGACAAGATCAACCAGCTCCGTCATGTCCGCTTCTTTAAAAATATCGATGGTTTAAAAGCGCAGATGGCTAAGCACGCTGAGATCCTCAGACCAAAATTTGAGGCAGTCGATGAGATCTTAAATAAGGAACTTGGCGGTCTGGAGATCGGGAAGTGGACAAAACCGAACGGCGGATATTTTGTCTCCTTCGACTCTCTTGACGGATGCGCGAAAGCGATCGTTGCGAAGTGCAAAGAGGCCGGTGTTGTGATGACCGGTGCCGGAGCGACTTACCCATACGGAAAAGATCCGCACGACTCCAATATCAGGATCGCGCCGTCCTTCCCATCCCTGGATGACCTCAGACAGGCGGCAGAGATCTTCTGCGTGTGCGTAAAACTTGTGAGTGTTGAGAAGCTGCTCGCAGAATAAAACGTCGTAACTGTTCAGCAGCCGGATACCTACAGGAACCTCCCACGGAGCTTCCATTCGGATGCATGGCAAGTTACGAGCAAAATCCATTCCAAATCGCTTTAAAAGAAGGTTACAGTACACGGGCACTCCATGCCCGCGCCCTGTAACAGGATTTTGCCGATGCTTCGCATTCCGAATCGGCAAAATCCGCAACCATAACGGTATCATACGGAATTTTCAGTTCAGAAAATTCCTACCCGTGAAAAGTAACAAAAGAAGGACTGACAGCTAGAAATTCGGCTGTCAGTCCTTTACTTTTTTGCGTTGGTATACTAAAATGAAAAAGACTATCGAATATGATAGGGAAATCCTGAAAAAATCGGAGGAACGTTTTGAAAACGATGATTCCGGAAAAGGACGGAAATATTTATGAATGAAAAAAATGAGAAGCCGGAGAGCGGACAGAAAACGGGGACAAAAAAGTCCGGTCTCGCCAGGGAAGGGATCGCTTATCTGATCTTCGGAGTCCTGACGACGGTGATCGACTACGCGATCTCGAATCTTCTATATTATATGTGGAAGATGGATCCGGTCCCGGCCCAGACGATCGCCTGGGTGGCAGCCGTATTGTTCGCATTTGTGACGAACAAATGGTGGGTGTTTGAAAGCCACACCTTAAACCCGGCGAAGGTATGGAAGGAATTTGTCTCGTTCATTTTATGCCGGATCGCGACATTTTTATTTAACCTGGCAGCGCTGTTTATCATGGTGGATCTCATGAAGATGGAGTTTTTCATCTGCAAGCTGCTGATCTCCGTGGTGGTCGTTGTTCTGAATTATGTGTTCAGCAAGATCCTGATCTTTACAGGAGATAAAAAGAAATGATCTACGATGTCTGCCCGGCGGATGTTGGGAGTATGAAAAAGCAAAAATGATTACAGGCTGATGAAGCCGGAGGAGTTTTTACTTTATGACAGAAATAAAAGAAATCGATACGATCCCGGATGAGCCAACTGCGGATCGTCCGGAAAATCGAAGGAAAAAGCGGCAGACAACGCCGTTTTTAAAGCCGAGGGATGGTCTTCTGATCGCCTTCTTTGTCCCGGTGCTCGTCATGATCTGCATTTTCGTTCAGAGGGGGATCTTTCCATTCGGGGAGAGGTGCTTTCTGAGAACAGATATGTATCACCAGTACGCTCCGTTCTTTTCGGAGTTCCAGTATAAGCTGCGGACCGGCGGAAGTCTCCTTTACAGCTGGGATGTGGGAATGGGCGTCAATTTCGCGGCGCTGTATGCCTACTACCTGGCCAGCCCGTTAAACTGGCTGATCCTGCTCTGCCCGAAGAAGTTTATCATCGAATTTATGACGATCATGATTGTTCTGAAGATCGGACTTTCGGGGCTGAGCTTTGCCTGGTATTTAAAGAAACACAGCCAGAACTGTATCCTGGGGGTTGGGTTCTTCGGGATCTTTTATGCCCTGTCCGGATACATGGCGGCGTACAGCTGGAACATCATGTGGCTGGACTGCATTCTTCTGTTCCCACTGATCGTATACGGCCTTGAGAGACTCGTGAAAGAGCAGAAAGGCATGCTTTACTGTGTGACGCTCGGACTTTCGATCCTCTCAAACTATTATATCTCGATCATGACCTGCCTGTTCCTGGTACTTTATTTTATCGCACTGCTGATCATGGAAAAGCCGGGGCCGGTGAGAAAATACGTGGACAGCTGCGTCCGGTTTGGAATTTACTCGCTGCTCTCAGGCGGACTGGCAGCAGGAATCCTGCTTCCGGAGATCTATGCGCTGCAGAGCACGGCGTCCGGTGATTTTGACTTCCCGAAGGCGTGGAGCTCGTATTTCCCGATCTTTGACATGATCGCCCGTCACATCGGAAATGTGGAGACGGAGATCGGTCTTGACCACTGGCCGAATATCTACTGCGGTGTCGCGGTATTCCTCTTCTTTTTGATGTATCTCGCATGTAAGAAGATCGCAGTGAAGGAGAAAACCGTCTACTGCGGACTGCTCCTGATCTTTTTTGCGAGCTTTTCCATCAATGCGCTGAACTTTATCTGGCATGGATTCCACTATCCGAACAGCCTTCCATGCAGACAGTCCTTCATCTACATCTTCCTGATGCTGTTCATCTGCTTCCGGGCGTATATGTATCTGGATGAGACGCCGAAAAAGCATATCGCGATCGCCTTCTGGGGGAGTGCGTGCTTTGTCCTGCTGGCGGAAAAGCTGGTGACACAGGAACATTTCCACTTTATCGTCTACTATGTGGCGATCATCTTCCTGGCGGCTTATGCCGGACTGATGTATCTCTATAAGGATGGAAAGCGGACGGTGTGCGGATTCCTGGCATTGACGCTGGTCGCAGTTGAGGCTTCGATCAACATGTCGGTGACGAGTGTGACGACAACGAGCCGTGAGTCCTACACCAGCGACAATGAGGAGGTACGGATCTTAAAGGATTCCCTGCAGCCGGCATCGGATTTCTACCGGGTGGAGAAAAAGACGAGAAAGACGAAGAATGACGGGGCATGGATGAACTTTCCGTCAGTATCCCTGTTTTCCTCAACGGCGAACGCGGATCTCTCGAAGTTCTTTAAGAAGCTTGGATGTGAATCGTCCACAAATGCTTACAGCATCACTGGAAGCACGCCGCTTGTCGACAGCATTTTTTCTGTGAAATATGCACTCTGTTCCGAGGCAGTCTCCAACACGGAGCTCATGATGTATCTGAGGGAGAGCGGCGGAACATATCTCTATGAAAATCTCTACACACTGCCGCTCGGCTTTGTCCTTCCTTCAGATATCGAGGAAAACTGGCAGTATGAGATGGATAATCCTGCGGAGGTCCAGAATGATCTCTGCCTGGTTTCCGGGGCGGATGAAGTTCTGGTGGATGCCGGCGGAACGGTGAATAAAAACACCTTCACATTCACACCGGATGAGACGGGCGAATATTATGTGTTCGTCATGAACAAGAAGGTAAAGACTGTGAAGGCGGAACTGCCGACCGGACAGAAATCCTTCAGCAACGTGGACCGCGGATATCTTCTGGAGCTTGGAACTCTGGCTCCGGGCGCAGAAGTGAAGCTCACGGCGGATGAGGCCGGCGAACAGTTAAATGCGATCGCCTACCGGTTCTCAGAGGACGCGATGATCCAGGTCTATGACCGGCTGAACCAGTCCCCGATGCATCTGACGAGCTGGAAAGATACGAAACTTTCCGGAACCGTGAGTGCGGCGAAAGCGGGAATGCTTTTCACCTCGATCCCGTTTGATAAGGGATGGACCGTAAAAGTGGATGGTGAGAAGGTGGAGACGAGAAAGGCGTTCGGTGCATTCCTGGCTATCGATGTGAGCGCCGGCGATCATGTGATCGACTTCTCCTATTTCCCGGAGGGCTTAAAGACCGGCGGTCTGATCTCAGGCGGATCCATCGTGATCCTGATCCTTCTGTGGTTTTTGCGCAGGGAGATGGATCGCCGGGAAGCGAGAAAGAGAATGAAACAGATCCGGAACATGCAGCAGGAAGAGGAAGAAGATCCTGATGAAGAACCGGAATTTGAAGAGATTCCGGATCTCGATGATGAAGATCTGACAGACACTATAAATAATAGAAAAGAGACAACGGAGGAACAGCTATGAAACTTTGGGGCGGAAGATTTACGAAGGAAGAAAACCAGTTAGTACATAACTTTAATGAGTCCATCTCCTTCGATCAGAAATTTTACAGACAGGATATCGCGGGCAGCATCGCGCATGTGACGATGCTCGCAAAACAGGGGATCCTCACAGAAGAGGACCGTGACGCGATCATCGCAGGCTTAAAGAGTATCCGCGAGGACATCGACAACGGAACCTTAAAGATCACAACGGAGTCCGAGGATATCCACTCTTTCGTTGAGGCGAACCTGATCGAGCGGATCGGGGATGCAGGAAAGAGACTCCACACCGGCCGCAGCAGAAACGACCAGGTTGCTCTCGATATGAAGCTCTACACGCGAGACGAGATCGACGAGATGGACGGACTTTTAAAGGGACTTCTTGAGGTCCTCTTAAAGCTCATGGAGGACAATCTTCATACTTACATGCCGGGCTTTACCCACCTTCAGAAGGCACAGCCGGTAACACTGGCGCACCATGTCGGCGCATATTATGAGATGTTCCGCCGTGACAGAGGACGCCTCGCTGATATCAGAAAGCGCATGAATTACTGCCCGCTGGGATCCGGCGCTCTTGCAGGGACAACTTATCCGCTGGACCGTGAGTACACTGCAGAGCTTCTCGGCTTTGACGGACCGACCTTAAACAGCATGGATTCCGTATCCGACCGTGATTACCTGATCGAGCTCCTGGCTGCGCTCTCCACGATCGCAATGCATCTGAGCCGTTTCTCCGAGGAGATCATCATCTGGAACAGCAATGAGTACCGCTTCGTGGAGATGGATGATTCCTACAGCACCGGAAGCAGCATCATGCCGCAGAAGAAGAATCCGGATATCGCTGAGCTGATCCGCGGAAAGGCCGGGCGTGTCTACGGCGCTCTGATGTCCATGCTGACGGTCATGAAGGGAATCCCGCTGGCTTACGATAAAGACCTCCAGGAGGACAAGGAGCTGACCTTCGACGCGATCGATACCGTAAAGGGTTGCCTCTTACTCTTCACAGGAATGGTATCCACGATGACCTTCCGCAAGGATGTGATGGAGGCGAGCGCAAAGAACGGCTTCACAAACGCGACAGACGCTGCGGACTACCTTGTAAACCACGGTGTTCCGTTCCGCGATGCACATGGAATTATCGGACAGCTGGTCCTTCTCTGCATCGATGAGAACAAGGCGCTTGACGATCTGACTTTAGAGCAGTTCAAGTCGATCAGCCCGGTATTTGAGGAAGATATCTACGATGCGATCTCCATGAAGACCTGCGTGGAGAAACGTGTGACAATCGGAGCTCCGGGTGCGGATGCGATGAAGAAAGTCATTGAGGTCTATAAGAAAGAACTGAACGGAGAGAAATAAAAAAAGAAAGGCCCTGGCTGTTCCTGCAAAATGGGATCATTCAGGGTCTTTGTATACATAGAAAATGTCGGCTATATCTTTATACGAACACAGCCGCCACGGACGATACCCCAATTATCGTTCCGGGCGGCTGTGTTTCTTTTATATCGCGTTGTAAAATATAATGAGAAGAAAGTTTTTGGGAGAAGTTGGTGCGGCTTCTCCGTTCATTTGATTATTATAGCATGAATCATGCGGAATGTAAAATGATTGTTGTCGAATGAAAAATAACAAATTTTACCATTAAATGTTAATAATACATTATATTTATTCTGTTACAGCGCATGGGCGAGGCTCATATACTGTCGTGAAAAATGTGAAAATTTGTATAGCGGCAGGGAGACCGGCGCTCATAGACAAGTGAAAACATGCTTCGTGAGTGTCCTCTTGTTATCGCGGCAGTCGCCAAGGTCTCGCGTAAGCGCAGACTTTGGCCTGTTGTTCGCGTAAATGAAAAAAGCCTGCATTCACAGGCTTTTTTCAGGGATTTTTCATCACATATATTGTTTCAATCCACAGTCGGTAATTTCACGGAGACTGACTGTGCTTTGCTTCGTGTCAGTAGGAGAATCCTTGCTGTTGTTCGTTGAATATATGGGAAGAAAGCTAAGTTTGATCTGTCCTTATCACCGCCGGAGCGGGAGAGTTTTACGAATATGGAAGGTTGTCAGATCAGCCAAGTTTCTTTAAAGCTGCTTCCATACGGTTCATACCTTCGATCAGGCTTTCCATGGAGTTGGAGTAAGCGATACGGATGTTGTCCGGAGACTCGAATGCACCGCCCGGAACAACCGCGATCTTTGCCTCGGCAAGGAGGTAATCTGCCATTCCGAAGGAATCAGCGATCTTCTTTCCGTTCCACTCTTTATCATAGAAAGCAGTCATATTCGGCATTAAGTAGAAAGCGCCGTCTGCGTTGTTGCAGGTGATGCCATCCATGGAATTTAAGCGCTCTACCAGGAATTTACGGCGTTTGTCGAATTCAACTCTCATGGATTCCACGCTGTCCTGCGGTCCGCTGATCGCTTCGAGAGCTGCGTACTGGGCGATCGAGCAGGTGTTGGATGTTGTATGACCCTGAAGAGAAGTCATTCCTTTGATGAGAGCTGCATTTCCGGCTGCGTAACCAACTCTCCATCCGGTCATGGAGTAAGCTTTGGAAACACCATTGATGACAACGGTACGATCCTTTACTTCCTCGGAGATCGAAGCAACGCAGAAGTGTTTCTTTCCTTCATAGATCAGCTTCTCGTAAACTTCATCGGAAATAATATAGAAGTCATGTTTGCAGGCAAGTTCTGCGAGCTCTGTGAGCTGTTCTTTTGTATATACAGCACCGGTCGGGTTGTTCGGTGTGTTGATCATGATCGCTTTTGTTTTCGGTGTGATGGCTTTCTTGATACCTTCCACGTTGAGGGCGAAACCGTCTTCCTCACGGTTCTGTACGAGGACCGGAGTAGCACCGGAAAGTTTTACCATCTCGATGTAGCTGACCCAGCACGGAGTCGGGATGATAACCTCGTCACCTTCTTCACAGAGGGCAAGAACTGCATTGACGAGCGGCTGTTTTGCGCCGGTTCCGATACAGATCTCGTTCGGTTTGTAAACGACATTGTTGTCTTTTAAGAATTTTGCACAGATCGCTTCTTTTAAGTCCATGATACCGGAGACAACCGTGTATTTTGTTTTCTGGGCATCGATCGCTGCCTTTGCCGCATCACAGATATTCTGCGGAGTACCGAAATCCGGTTCGCCGAGGTTGAAGGCGATCACATCGATTCCCTGTTTCCTTAATTCAGCGACCTTTCCGGTCAGTGCAAGTGTAGCGGCCGGTTTAATGTTCTGGATCCTCTTTGTAAGCATCATAATGATTTCCTCCCTGTATGTTTTGATATTCCCCTGAGATTCGAACAATTCGTTCTTGTTTATGCTTAAATGATACCATAAGTGAATATAATTGTAAAATGTTTCTTTTTTTGATATAATATTCATAAATATTAACATTTAAATGAAAAGAATGTTACTATAAATATAGAAGAAACAGAAATGGAAAATGGTAGCTGTCAAACTTTTAGTTTTCAGAATTGAACTATTTTCAAATAATATTTCTGGACAAAAATGAAATCCTGTGGTAAAAAAGCAGAAGAGAGATGAGCGTTATAAAAAAACATGTGTGAAAGCAGGAGCGAAATAGAAAACTGCCGGTCCCGGCAGAAAGGAGAACGTGATGACATTTCTGGAAATTGAAGCATTTTTAAAGATCGCTCAGTGCGGAAGTTTTTCCGCGGCGGCAGAAAAATTATATATCACACAGCCGGCTCTTGGACGAAGGATCCGGGCGCTGGAGGAAGAACTTGGATATTCCCTGTTTATCCGGAATAAAGGAGTCCGCCATGTGGAACTCACGAGACAGGGACGTGCCTTTGTCGGGATCGCTCATCGCTGGCAGGCTCTCTGGAACGAGACACAGGAAGAATCGCTCCTCGGAAATGAGAAGAGTTTCTATGTTGCGAGTGTAGGAAGTCTCCTGGCATTCATGCTTCCGACCGTGTTTCAGGAGTTCATGAAAGATACGCCGGAGTGCAGCCTGCATGTGACGACACTCCATTCCAGTGATGCCTATGGGTATGTGAACAATAAGACGGTGGATATCGCATTTATCACGGATCCGATGTACTCTTCCCAGGTAAAGACGGAGATCCTGTTTAAAGAAAAGCTCTGCCTGGTCGTCGGGACGGAGCTGAAACTTCCGAAGCGGATCAGCATTTCGGACCTCGATCCTCGCAAGGAGATCCGGACGCAGTGGGATCAGAATTTTGACAGCTGGCACAACTACTATTTCAGTAGTGCGGCCGTCCCGAGTGTCTATCTCGATGAAATGGGCTTTTTACAGTACTTTACGCAGAATGGTGACAACTGGGCGTTTCTACCTGTGTCGGTTGCAAAGAGCATCTTAAAAAGCACCCCGGTTTCCATCCATGAACTGGATGTGGAGCTCCCGAACCGGACCCTGTACTATCTGTACCGGGCAGGGGATGAATCTCCATATCAGGAACATCTTCTCGAGATCTGCAGGCAGAAATTAGCCGGGGAGAGCGGGATCACGCTGATGGAGCCGATCCTGAATCTGTGAGTGGAGAAAAAATTCAGATTTAGCGGATCGTTTAGAGAAAGAGATCATTTGCAGAAATAAAAAGCAGCAGCATTTTCTGGAGAGAATGTCAGAAAATGCTGCTGCTTTTTTGCGGACAACGAGCCAAAGTCCGCGCTTGCGCGAGACCTTGGCGACTGTCGCGATAACAAGGGGAAACTCGCGAAGCGTGTTTTCACTTTTTTACAGGAAATTCCGATGGAACTTTCTGTAAAAAAATGGACACAAGTGATACGCAAAATACATATCTGAAAATAGTGTAGCAGGAGATTGGCTTATGATACAAAAATGTGAAGCTTTGTGATCGCATCTGCAACCTTCGGACTTGTTGCCGGATGTGCGATCGGCGGTCCGATCGCGACACGCCGGATCAAACAGTTTAATCTTCATTCAACGGAAAAAGCAGAGGGCGAGACAAAGAAAGAAGAAGGAGAGCCTTCCTAAAATGAAAGCTCTCCTGAAAAAACGGGAAAATACTATCTCTTGTTGCTTGCTCTCCAGATATGCATCTTCTCAGCCTCTGCGATCAGCTGGTCGCGGAACTGCGGATGTGCTACGGAGATGATAGCCTCAGTCTTCTGCCATGTGGAGAGACCTTTTAAGTTTACTTTACCGTACTCAGTAACGAGATAGTGGATATTCGCACGGGTATCGGTAACGATGGAGCCAGGAGCCAGAGTCGGAACGATCCTGGACTCTAAGGTGCCGTCTTTCTTCTTGAAGGTAGAAGAGCAGCAGATGAAGCTCTTTCCGCCCTTGGAAAGATAAGCGCCCAGAACGAAGTCGAGCTGTCCGCCGGCTCCGCTGATGTGCTTGATTCCTGCGGACTCAGCATTTACCTGGCCAAAGAGGTCAAGGTCAACTGCGTTGTTGATGGACATGAAGTTGTCGAGAGACGCAATCGTGCGGACATCGTTTGTGTAGTCGACCGGTGCGGACATGCACTCCGGATTCTTATTTAAGTAGTCGTATAATTTCTTTGTACCTGCGCCGAATGCATAAACCTGACGGCCTTTGTCGATATTCTTTCTCGCGCCGGTGATCTTTCCTGCGTTTGCGATATCAACGAAAGCGTCAACGTACATCTCTGTGTGCACACCGAGATCCTTTAAGTCGGATTTTGCGATCAGAGCACCGACTGCGTTCGGCATTCCGCCGATACCGAGCTGTAAGCATGCTCCGTCCGGGATCTCCTCAAGGATCAGCTTTGCAACTGCTTCATCGACATCGCTTGCAGCTGCAGCGCCGCCCATCTCAGCGATCGCCGGGTTGTCACCTTCTACGATCATGTCAACGTGGGAGATATGAACACCTTCCTCAGTACCGCCGAAGCATACCGGCATATTTTCATTTACTTCCACGATAACGACCTTGGAGGTCTCGCAGACAGCAGCCATATGGGATGCGTTCGGTCCGAAGTTGAAGAAACCGTGCTCGTCCATCGGGGAAACCTGGAAGACAGCGACATCCGGCTTGTTCTGGGATTCTCTGTAATATCTCGGAAGCTCGGAGTAACGGAGCGGAGCGTAGTAGCAGAAGCCCTGTGCGATCGCTTTTCTCTCGATCCCGCTCATATGCCAGGAGTTCCATGTCATATGTTCAGCCGGGTTCTCGATCTTGAAGATCTCCGGTACCCACATTAAGATACCGCCGCGGAAGTTTACGTCAGTTAATTCCGGAAGTCTTTTTGCGATTTCCTTATCGACTGCGATCGGAGTTGCTGTTGTCCAGCCGTAATCGACCCAGTCACCGGATTTGATAACGGAAGCTGCTTTCTCAGCGGAAACCAGCTTTTCCTGATACATCTGTTTGAAATCCATTTTAATACCCTCTCTTTGTAACCATAAAAATATTACTGCATCTCAGAACTTTGCCGGGATCATAGGATCCGGGGCTAAACTCTGACATTATTTTATCATTATCTGCCGGCAAGGTCAAGAAATCCGGTGAAAAAGGAATAGAAAGAAATGGTAAAACATGACAAAAACAGAAAGTGACGCGTCAGAGCATAAAAGTAACTTTTGTACGAAATGAAGAGTAAAGTTCCTAATTTGTTTAGAAAAAATATATAAAAAGCTTTTGATAATGATTTGACAGCAAAACGGTTTGGTGATATGATTAGTTATACATAATATACTGCCTTGCTTATGGAAAAATATATGGTGTAGAGCTTGGCAGCGGTATGATGAGGAGGAAAAGAAAATGGCAAAGAAAGTTGTACTTGCAGGTGCATGCCGTACGGCAATCGGAACAATGGGTGGCGAATTAAGCACAGTACCGGCTCCGGAACTTGGCGCAATCGTAATCAAAGAGGCTTTAAAGAGAGCAGGAGTTGCTCCGGAAGCTGTTGACCAGGTTTACATGGGCTGCGTAATCCAGGCTGGTCAGGGACAGAACGTAGCACGTCAGGCTACATTAAAAGCTGGTCTCCCGATCGAGGTTCCGGCTGTTACGATCAATGTTGTATGCGGTTCCGGTCTTGAGGCTGTCAACATGGCTGCTGAGATGATCCTTTCCGGTGACGCTGATATCGTTGTTGCAGGTGGTATGGAGAACATGTCCATGGCTCCGTATGCAATGATGAAAGGCCGTTACGGATACCGTATGGGCAATGCTACTTTAGTTGATACAATGGTAAATGATGCTCTCTGGGATGCATTCAACAACTACCACATGGGTATCACAGCTGAGAACATCTGCGATCAGTGGGGCCTTACAAGAGAACAGCTTGATGTATTCGCTGAGGCAAGCCAGAAGAAGGCTGAGGCTGCTCAGAAGGCAGGCGCATTCAAAGATGAGATCGTTCCGGTAGAAGTTAAGAAGAAAAAAGAGACAGTTATCGTAGATACAGACGAAGGTCCGCGTCACGGAACAACTGTTGAGACTCTTGCTAAATTAAAACCGGCATTCAAGAAAGACGGCGGAAAAGTTACAGCTGGTAACTCTTCAGGAATCAACGACGGTGCAGCAGCAGTTGTTGTTATGAGCGAAGAGAAAGCAAAAGAGCTCGGTGTTAAGCCGATGGCTACATGGGTTGCTGGTGCTCTTGGCGGCGTAGATCCGAAGATCATGGGTATCGGACCGGTTGCAGCTACAAAGAAAGTTCTTAAGAGAACTGGCTTAGAGATCAAAGACTTCGACATCATCGAGGCTAACGAGGCATTCGCTGCACAGTCTGTTGCAGTTGGACAGGAACTCGGCTTTGACCTTTCCAAGTTAAACCCGAACGGCGGCGCTATTGCTCTTGGTCACCCGGTTGGAGCTTCCGGATGCCGTATCCTTGTTACACTTCTTCATGAGATGGAGAAAGCAGATGCTAAGAAGGGTCTTGCAACTCTTTGCATCGGCGGCGGAATGGGCTGCGCTACAATCGTAGAGAGAGACTAATCTGGGACTTTGGCAAAATCTAAGGAGAACTACATATGGGTTTTGTAAAATATGAGCAGGACGGTTTTGTTGGTGTTATCACCATCAACCGTCCGGAGGCATTAAACGCTTTAAATACAGAGGTTATTCAGGATTTAGACGCTGTTCTTGACAGCATCGATCTTGGTACAACAAGAGTGCTGGTTGTGACCGGCGCGGGTGAGAAATCCTTTGTTGCCGGCGCAGATATCGCTGCAATGAGCACAATGACTGTACAGGAGGCACGTGAGTTCAGTAAAGCTGGAAACGATGTTTTCCGTAAGCTGGAGACACTTCCGATCCCGTCGATCGCAGCTGTCAACGGTTTCGCGCTTGGCGGTGGAAATGAACTTGCAATGAGCTGTGATATCCGTTACTGCTCCGAAAACGCTATGTTCGGACAGCCGGAGGTTGGTCTTGGCATCACTCCGGGATTCGGTGGAACGCAGCGTCTCGCAAGACTGATTGGAACCGGAAAAGCAAAGGAAATGGTATATGCTGCTGTCAATATCAAAGCAGACGAAGCATACCGGATCGGTCTTGTAAACGGTGTGTGCACGAAGGAAGAACTTATGCCGACAGTTATGAAACTGGCAAAGAAGATCGCCTCCAACGCACCGATCGCTGTCAGAAATTCCAAGGAGTCCCTGACAGATGGTTATCTTTCCGACCTTGACCACGCAATCTCCATCGAAGAGAAATATTTCTCCGAGTGCTTCGAGACCGAGGACCAGAAGGAAGGAATGAAGGCGTTCCTCGAAAAGAGAAAAGTGGACGGCTTCAAAAACAAATAAATGGAACTGTTTAGTCTGAACAGCGATCAGTAAGTCTACATCATATGTTTGCATAAAGGAGATAAAATCATGAAAGTTGGTATTATCGGCGCTGGAACCATGGGTTCCGGTATTGCACAGGCATTCGCACAGACAGAGGGCTATGAGGTAATGCTCTGCGACATCAATGAGACATTTGCAGCGAACGGAAAGAAGAAAATTGCCGCTGGATTCGAGAAGAGAATCGCAAAAGGCAAAATGACTCAGGAAGAGGCTGACAAGATCCTTAACAAGATCACAACTGGTGTGAAAGATATCTGCGGTGACTGCGACCTCGTTGTAGAGGCTGCAATCGAGAACATGGAGATCAAAAAGCAGACATTTAAAGAGCTCGACGCGATCTGCAAACCGAGCTGTATCTTTGCAACAAACACTTCCTCTCTTTCCATTACAGAGATCGGCAGCGCTGTTGAGAGACATGTAATCGGTATGCATTTCTTCAACCCGGCTCCGGTTATGAAGCTGGTTGAGGTTATTGCTGGTTTAAACACAAAACCGGAAGATGTTGAAGCTGTTAAGAAGATCTCTGAAGAGATCGGCAAGACTCCGGTACAGGTAGAAGAGGCTGCTGGTTTCGTTGTAAACAGAATTCTTATTCCGATGGTCAACGAAGCAGTCGGCATTTACGCTGATGGCGTTGCTTCCGTAGAGGGTATCGATACTGCCATGAAGCTTGGCGCTAACCATCCGATGGGACCGTTAGCTCTCGGTGATCTGATCGGTCTTGATGTTGTTCTTGCAATCATGAACGTTCTTGAGACAGAGACAGGCGATCCGAAGTATCGTCCGCATCCGCTTCTTAAGAAGATGGTTCGCGGCGGCCTTCTTGGAAGAAAGACCGGCAAGGGCTTCTACGATTACAGCAAATAATAATGTAAGGGTTGCCTGACGGTGATCTTATCCCGTCAGGCAATATGCCTTTTATAACAGAAGAGTAAATTTCGAATTATTTTTTTATTACGATTGTTTATTTTTTCACAATATGTTATAATGAAAAGGCATGTACTAAATTAGGTACATCGGGGGAGTGAAGCATCCACATTCCCCCATGTTATACATGATACAATTCACAAGGAGGAACTAAAAACATGGATTTTACATTAGGTAAAGAGCATGAGATGGCGAGAACACTGTTCCATGATTTCGCCGAGAAGGAAGTCAAACCCCTTGCTCAGGAGGTTGATGAGGAAGAGAGATTCCCGGTTGAAACCGTAGAGAAGATGGCTAAAAACGGTTTCCTCGGTATTCCGGTACCGAAGGAGTATGGTGGACAGGGCTGTGATCCGCTTACATACGCTATGTGCGTTGAGGAGCTTTCCAAAGTTTGCGGTACTACAGGCGTTATCGTTTCCGCACATACATCCCTTTGCATGGATCCGATCATGACATTCGGAACAGAAGAGCAGAAGCAGAAATTCCTCGTTCCGCTTGCAAAAGGCGAGAAGTTAGGCGCATTCGGTTTAACTGAGCCGGGCGCTGGTACAGACGCTCAGGGTCAGCAGACAAAAGCTGTTTTAGACGGCGACGAGTGGGTATTAAACGGTTCCAAGTGCTTCATCACTAACGGTAAGTATGCTGATACATACATCGTTATCGCTGTAACAGGCACTGTTGAGAAACGTGGCAAAATGCAGAAAGAGATTTCCGCATTTATCGTAGAGAAAGGTACACCGGGCTTCACTTTTGGTACAAAAGAGAAGAAGATGGGTATCCGCGGATCTGCAACATATGAACTTATTTTCACAGACTGCCGCATCCCGAAGGACAACCTCTTAGGTAAGAAGGGTGAGGGCTTCAAGATCGCTATGCATACTCTTGACGGCGGACGTATCGGTATCGCTGCTCAGGCTCTTGGTCTTGCAGAGGGCGCTCTTGACAGAACAGTTGCTTACGTAAAAGAGAGAAAGCAGTTCGGCCGCACAATCGGTCAGTTCCAGAACACACAGTTCCAGCTTGCTGATATGGCAACAAAGGTAAAAGCTGCTCAGATGATGGTTTACCGTGCAGCAATGGCTAAGGCTACTCAGAAGTCCTACGGCGTAGAGGCAGCAATGGCTAAACTGTATGCAGCAGAGGTTGCTATGGAAGTAACAACAAAGGCTGTACAGCTCCATGGTGGTTATGGTTACATCAGAGAGTACGACGTAGAGCGTATGATGCGTGATGCTAAGATCACCGAGATCTACGAAGGAACAAGTGAAGTTCAGAGAATGGTTATCTCCGGCGCACTGTTAAAATAATAATTTAACAGCTGGAAGATCATAACTATAAATGAAAATAAGGAGTGAAATACAGTGAAAATCGTTGTTTGTGTAAAACAGGTGCCGGATACTAAGGGCGGCGTAAAGTTCAAACCGGATGGAACACTTGACAGAGCAGCTATGCTCACAATCATGAACCCGGATGATAAAGCTGGTCTGGAGGCAGCTCTTCGCTTAAAAGATCAGTATGGTGCAGAAGTTACAGTAGTTACAATGGGTCTTCCGAAGGCTGAGGAAGTTCTTCGTGAGGCTATGGCTATGGGCGCTGATAACGGTATCCTTGTTACAGACCGTGTTCTCGGCGGTGCTGATACATGGGCTACATCCCAGACAATCGCTGGTGCTTTAAGAAACCTTGACTATGACCTCATCATCACAGGCCGTCAGGCTATCGATGGTGATACAGCTCAGGTAGGTCCGCAGATCTCTGAGCATCTTGGTCTTCCGGTAATCAGCTATGCTGAGGGCATCGAGATCGATGGCGATTCCGTAATCGTTAAGCGTCAGTTCGATGATAGATACATGATGTTAAAGGCTAAAATGCCGTGCTTAATTACAGCACTTTCTGAATTAAATGAGCCGCGTTACATGACTCCGGGCGGAATCTTCGATGCATACAAGAAAGAGATCACCGTTTGGGGCAGAAAAGATCTGAAAGATGTCCTTGATTCCAACCTTGGTCTTAAGGGATCCCCGACTCAGATCGCTAAGGCTTCCGACAAAGTAAGAAAGGGTGCAGGCGTTAAGGAGACAAACCTTGATCCGTCCGCAGCTGCAAATTACATTGTTGAGAAACTTACTGAGAAACATGTACTTTAATTCAAAAAAAGAAAAGTGTGGTGAAAAGTGATGAATTTAGCAGAATATAAGGGTGTATATGTCTTTGCACAGCAGGTAGACAATCAGATCAGCAGCATCGCTCTGGAGCTGATCGGTAAAGGTAAAGACCTGGCAAAAGATTTAGGAACAACTGTAACAGCAGTTTTAGTTGGTTCCAACGTAAAAGGTCTTGCAGACGAACTCGGTGAGTACGGTGCAGACAAAGTTATCGTTGTTGACGATCCAGAATTAAAAGATTACAGAACTGAGCCGTATACTCATGCGATCACATCTGTTATCAACGAGTTCAAGCCGGACATCTTCTTAATCGGTGCTACAGCAATCGGTCGTGACCTTGGCCCGCGTGTTTGCGCACGTATCCATACAGGTCTTACAGCAGACTGCACACAGCTCGATATCGGAGATTTCCCGCTCGTAGCTATGCCGGGTAAAGAGCAGAAACATGGTCAGCTCCTTATGACCCGTCCGGCATTCGGCGGCAACACGATCGCTACAATCGCTTGCCCGGAATTCCGTCCGCAGATGGCTACAGTACGTCCAGGCGTTATGCAGAAGCTTGACCGTGAGGCTGGCAGAAAAGCTGAAATTGTCGAATTCAACCCGGGCTTCACTCCGGACAACAAGTACGTTGAGATTCTCGAGATCGTTAAGGCAGTATCCGACGTAGCTGATATCATGGATGCAAAGATCCTTGTTTCCGGTGGCCGTGGAGTTGGCAGCGCAGAGAACTTCAAACTGCTTGATGACCTCGCTGAGGCTATTGGCGGTACAGTAAGCTGCTCTCGTGCAGTTGTAGATTCCGGCTGGAAGCCGAAAGATCTTCAGGTAGGACAGACTGGTAAGACTGTTCGTCCGCACGTATACTTCGCAATCGGTATTTCCGGTGCTATCCAGCACGTAGCTGGTATGGAAGAGTCTGACATCATCATTGCGATCAACAAAGATGAGTCCGCTCCGATCTTCGATGTAGCTGACTACGGTATCGTAGGCGACTTAAACAAGATCGTTCCGATGCTGACAGAGAAGATCAAAGAAGCAAAGGCTGCAGCAGCTAAATAATTTACGTGAATTGTAAATGTATATAAAGTAGGCAGAGTGATTCTGCCGGTAGTGTCACAACAGGTGATGATCCCCGTCCGGGTTTCCGGGCGGGGATTTTTGCATTATGGTGTCCTTGGTTTATCCTTCGTTTGTTGATTATAATGATAGAAGACTGATAAATGGAGGATTTTTTATGTTGTATATGAGTGAACTTAGAGAGTACGGGGAATATCTGAGGGACAGGGAGATGAGTGAGAATACGGTAGGAAAATATCTGCGGGATGCGGAGAATTTTCTACAGTTTTCGAACGGAAGAGAGATCAGCAGGGAGCTGATGATGGAGTATAAATCATATATTTTGAATGCATGGAAGATATCGAGTGTAAATTCCATGATCACGGCAGTGAATTCATATCTGAAATGGGCAGGACAGGCGGAATTCTCTATCCACACCTGCCGGGTACAGAAGCAGATCTTTCGGGAGAAGAGCAGGGAGCTTGGAAAGGAAGAATATTACAGGCTGTTAAATGCAGCAGTTTCGGAAAAGAGAGAGCGGCTTTCCGGAATTCTGAGGACAATCGCGGCGACAGGAATGCGGATCGGTGAACTTCGGTATCTGACGGTGGAGACACTATCGAGACAGAAAATAGAGATCTATTTTAAAGGAAAACAGAGAGTGATTCTTATGGCGAGGTCTCTTGTGATATTTCTGCGGGATTATTGCCGGAGAAACAGGATCACAAGCGGGATAATATTTGCCACAAAGAATGGAAATCCGGTAGACCGGAGAAATATCTGGGTGGAGATGAAGGAATTATGCGAACCGGCGAGAGTACTGCCGTCAAAGGTGTTTCCACACAATCTGAGACACCTGTTTGCGAGATGCTTTTATGAGAGAGAACGGGATCTCGTGAGACTGGCAGATTATCTGGGACACAGCAGTATCGAGACGACGAGACGGTATACGATGATCACAAGTGAGGAGGCGTGTGCGCGAGAGCTGGAACTGGGACTCGCAGGGAACGAATCATGGGGCGGGGCAGAAAAAAAATAAGACGGAAGAGATTAAAAAAGGAGAACAGCCGTTATGACATAATGGGTATTATGTCGTATTGGAAGTTCTACTTTTTTTAATCATCCAGTATCTGAGGTGTAATCAGAATACCAAATGATTAAAAATTCATATGTGTACATAAGTTATCATATCACGAACGGTCTCGAAATACAATAAATTTCAGTGAATCCGAGCTCTTTTTGGCATATTTAGTTAATGCGTCATTACGGCAACGAAGAAATGGAGATAAAAATTCCGAAGATCTCAGCGCCACCGCATGACATAATACCCATTATGTCATGAATAGAGGCGAACGGATGATGCAGGATACCATGGTCGGGAAAAAGTTTGGGAATCTGGTGGTTCAGAAGCTGGCTTACCGGGGAAAAGATTCAAAGAAATACTGGGAATGCCAGTGTGGCTGTGGCAGAGTCTGTCTTGTCCAGGAATCCCATCTGAAAAACGGTCATACGAAGAGTTGTGGCTGTCTGCGAAAAAAAAGGATGACGAACCGCTGGCTGGATCTTACCGGGCAGAGGTACGGGAGACTTGTGGTCCTGCGGCTGGCGAATCAAGATGAGATTTCAGTCTATGGTACTGGCAAGGAAGGAGAACCTGGAAAAATAGCAGAAGAAAATGCTGGGGTTTTGGGCAGACTGCAGGATCTGTGGCTTTGCAGGTGTGATTGCGGAAATGTATGCGTCTGTCAGAAGGAAAATCTCAGGGACGGAAAGACAAAGAGCTGCGGCTGTTTCCGCAATGAAACCCGACAGAAAAATATGCGCAAGGCAATTCACTTTGTGGACGGAACCTGCGTGGAGCGCATCGCGTGCCGAAAGACCTGCGTCAACAACACCAGCGGTCACCGCGGTGTATATCGGAGATCCAACGGAACCTGGCGGGCCAGCATCGGATTTCAGGGAAAAGTCTACAATCTTGGGACCTTCACTGCGTTTAATGAGGCGGTGCAGGCGAGGGTGAAGGCGGAGAAAGAGTTGTATGATCCGTTTATCAGAAGCTTTCAGGCACAGAAAAAGAAGACTTCAGGCAATGAAATTCCTTCATGTGCCGTAGGAGCAGAAAAGCAGATGGAAGAAGTTCTTGCAGAATGATTCACCCAAAGGTATGTGTACAAGTAATTGATCAATGTGTGGATAGGATACAAAGGTATCAATCAGAAAGAAGGGACAGTATGAAGAAGATGAAGTTGATCAAATCAAAGAAAATGCTGACAGTGCTGCTTACCGCAACGGCGGCGATGGCAGTGACTCCGATGGCGGGGTATGCGGAGACAGTACAGACAAAGCAGATCGTAAATCAATCTTCAGAGGCAACGGTTGAAGTTTTAAGTGGAAACTGCGGACCTGTTGATGAGGAGGGTAATTTTACGGAGTCAACCAAATGGAGTCTGGAAAAGAATTCAGAAGCGGAGGAATTCTATACTCTAAGAATTAGTGGAAATGGCCGTATGGCTGATTTTACAATAAATAACACAGAAGATAACAGACCGTGGAAGGACTATTTGGACTCCATCAAAAAAGTAGAAATGGAATCTGGCATAACTTCGATTGGATCATGGGCATTCAGCAATATGATAAATTTAGAGGAAGCAAATATTCCTCTTAGTGTAGAGAGTTTGGGAGATTGTATTTTCCGTAATGACACAGCGCTTACAACAGTTACATGGCCGGAAAATTTCGAAGCCCCTGAGTTGGTTGATTCAGATTCAAATACAAACATATATAAGGGAAGATATGTGCCGACGAGCATGTTTGATGGATGTACAAGTCTTGGAGAAGGTATAGATCTGGAGAAATGGCTTCCGTCCAGCTTTGAAGGTGTTGGCTGTGCTGCATTTCGCAAAACTATGTTTTCAGTAAATTTTGATGAGTGGTCGAATCTTAAATATATTGGCGCATATGGATTTGCAGAGATACCGAATCTTGACAGTGTCACAATTAAGGACAGCTGGGAGTTTGGAATGCGTGGTGCAAACTCTAATGCATTTAATGGATCTGGTTTAAGAGAAGTAGTAGTAGAAGACAAACGAACAGAAATTCCGAATGCAATGTTTTGTAGATGTAACGCACTGGAATCTATAACATTGGGTAAATCGATTGAAAAGATCGGTACGAATGCATTTTCGGGCACATCAAGTTTGAAAAACATTGATTTAAAGAATGTAACACAGATTTCTGGGTATGCATTCTATGATTCAGGATTAAGGGAGTTAATACTGCCGAAGAAAGTGAGATTAGTGGATGGAAGAGCGTTTGGACGCTGCGCCGAGTTGGAAAAAATATATATAGATTCCGATAATGTGGCATTAAATGGTAATTCATTTACTGGGTGCAGCAGTCTTTCTTATATTGAAACGGCAGAAAACACAAGTGTTGCAATGAATAATTCGTTTAAAGAGACTGGGCAGCCAGGGGAAACAGCAGCAGTAAATCTTGAGGAGATCAACGCAAAGGGCACTATAAGCGGAAGGATTAATGAGCTGACCGGGTTAAAAAAACTGTCCATGGATGGGGATAGCGAGATCGCTAAAAATATTAATCGAATTGCAACAAACTCACTGCAGACATTGACCATCAGTGGAAATAGCTATGAATTTGATGGGTATTGCTTCGCTAAGAACAATGTGCCGGAAAATTTGATTGTAACGGCAAAAAATACAAAGGCTTCTGACAAAAAAGAGGCAGCATTCCGTTCCAATCATGGTATTAAGAATGCCAAATTTACTGGAAAAAATGTTGAGCTTCAGAGCAAGATGTTCGCAGGTTGCGCAAACCTTGATAGACTTGATTTGTCAAAAGCTGAGAATGTTACATTTGGATCCCAGTGTTTTGGAGATGATACTAATACAGGTTATACTGGTGGATCTGTAAATAAATTTAATAAAAATTGTGTAATTTACGTTGCCAATAACAGGGATGCCCAAAAAGCAAGATCTGATTCGGGAATAAGCAATGACGCAGGAATTATTCTTGTTGCAAACGGCGGAATCGTTTTGGATCAGGCAAATGGCATAGACGCTGTTGTAAAAGATGGATATTGTGCAGAGTGGTATGATAATGCTGAATTTAATGGGCATGCAGTAACAACAACGGAGTCAGGGCATACATATTATGCAAAGTGGATCAAGAGCAGTTATAAAGTAACACCGGATTCCGTTGCGTTTGGCAGTGTTGAATATAAAGAAGATGCAGAGCCTAAGACTGTGATCGCGACCAGCAGCAACGCGGAAGAGTTCTCTATCACGGCATTTTGTTCAGATGATACGATTTTTGATATTGGTGTGACAGGTAGGGAAGTTACGATTACACCTAAAACAGATAATGCAGTTGGAAAATATAGTGAAAAGGTGTACATTACCTTAAATAATGGAACGGCCTTTATCGTTCCGGTGACAATGATGATCAAGCAGGCAGAGCCGGCCTATGAAGAGATGCTTCCTACGGGACTGATTGCTGACCAGTGGCAGAAACTTTCTGAGGTAAAAGGCTTACCAAAGGAGTTTAAGTGGAAGAATCCTAAAACCATTTTAAAGGAATATGGGCTCCAGAAGTTTGAGGCAGTATACACACCGGATGATAAAAATTACCATTCTGTAGATTGCATGGTTGAAGTAGATGTCATGCCGGAAGCGCTGGTAATGAATTCCGTACCGGTAATTACTGCAGAGGACATAACCTTAACGGTAGAGGATAAGTTCGACCCGAAGGATGGAGTCACTGCCTGGGATGAGGAAGATGAGGATCTTACAGACAAAATCGAGATCACCTATAATGATGTGGATACCAAGAAAGCGGGACTTTATAAAGTAATCTATAAAGTAACGGACAGTGATGGAGCGACTGTGACGAAGACCATCACGGTTACAGTCAACCCGAAGATGGAGACATTAAATGCCATTCCGACAATCAGCGCAAAGGACGTAACCCTGACCGCAGGCGACAGCTTTGATGCAAAGAAGAATGTGGCAGCTGCGGATGCGGAAGATGGAGATCTGACAGCAAAGATCGAGGTGATTGCAAACGATGTCGACACCACAAAGGCTGGCACTTACCATGTAATGTATAAGATAACCGACAGCAAGGGAGCTTCCGCAACGAAGACGATCACTGTAACGGTAAAAGCAAAAGCTAACACTAACAGTTCCGACAGCGATGATAGTGACGAACCGGCATCCAGTACGACGAGGAAGACAAGCCTGGTATCAGCCTCCACATTGGAAGGATTCTGGAAGCGGAATGAAAAAGGCTGGTGGTTTGAGGCGAAGGACGGAAGCTATCCGAAGTCTTCCTGGAAACTGATCGGCTGGAATGGAAAACAGCAGTGGTATCACTTCGATGAGAACGGCTACATGCAGACCGGTTGGATCAAAGACAATGGAATCTGGTATTACCTGCATAATCAGGCTGACGGAAGTCAGGGACATATGTACACTGGCTGGCATCTGATCGACGGAAAGTGGTACTACTTCAGTGAAGGTATGAAGCAGCCGCAGGGCGCAATGCTTGCAAACACGACTACACCGGATGGATATGAAGTTGGTCCGGACGGGGCATGGACTGGTAAATAAAAATGCAGAATTCATTGAATGGTTTTGCTGAGATGAATTCATAAAAAGCAGATGTAGAGGACAGAACCTGGTATTCTCTGAAAAGGGGATATCTGGTTCTGTTTCTCTATATGGAGAACGCGTAGGAAAAGCTGAACGTGGTCCGGCAGCAGGTGCTGTGTTTGAAGTTAATTCATGTTATCATAACACTATAAGCTCTCGAAAAGCAAAGAGAATGTTTATGAAAGCCAATAAAAAATAGCAGAATGCAAACAGAAAGTTGATATAGGAAAATGCTAAAATTTAAGCGAAAGGCAGTATAGAAATCACGTTTAAATGTGAGGAGCGAAAATGAAGAGACTAAACATCCCGGTAGGAGTATCCAATTTTGAAGAGATTAGAAAAACTGGATCGTACTATGTCGATAAAACTGGATTAATCGAAGAACTTCTAAAGACATTTTCGACACAGGTGACTCTTGTTACCCGGCCGCGCTGATTTGGAAAAACACTTGGGATGAGTATGCTGGCGAGTTTTTTTGATGTTCGGAAGGACAGCAGTGAGCTGTTTGAGGGATTGAAGATCGCAGAAAATAATAAAATCTGCAGAGAGTGGATGAACCAGTACCCTGTGATTTTTCTGAGCTTAAAAGACGTGGATGGTCTAAGTTTTGAGTCGGCAAAAGATATGCTCAGAATGCAGATCGCGGCGCTTTACAATGAGCATTTCTATTTGAAACAGAGTGAGCGGGTAAATGAAAATGAACGGGAAATATTCGGTCAGCTTGCGAATGTAGTGTAGGGCAGACCGACGGATGCCATGCTGAAGATGAGCCTGTCCGTGTTGATGCGGATGATGGAGATGCATTATGGAAAGAAGGTCATCCTGCTGTTAGACGAGTATGATGTGTCGCTAGCGAAGGCGAGTAGTCACAAATACTATGACGAGATGCTGGAGATCATCCGGGCAATGATGAGTACGGCGCTGAAGGACAACACATCCCTGCAGTTTGCGGTGATAACCGGATGCCTTCGTGTATCGAAAGAGAGTATTTTTACCGGGACCAATAATTTTGTTTCTGATACGATCTCTGATACCCGTCTGAATGAATACTTTGGATTTACACAGAAAGAAGTGGACCAGATCCTGACAGATGCAAAGAGGGAAGATCAGCTTGCAACGGTAAAAGCCTGGTATGATGGTTACCATTTCGGTGAATTTGATATCTATTGTCCGTGGGACGTTATGAACTATGTGTCAAGGCTGCAGACGGATCCAAGCGCAAGACCGGCGGGTTACTGGAAAAATACCAGCGATAATGCGATCATCCGCTCTTTTATCGATATGAAGAGCGATACGATTACCAGGAAGATTTTTATCATGCTTTTCTGGCGGGAATCTTTACCGGAGCCGGATATATGGTGGAGTCAAATAGGGAACATGGTGAAGAGCGGAGTGATGTGGTGGTAAAAGATCTCCGGCATGGGGCGGTGTTTTGGAATCGCTTTTTATAAGAGGCGCTGTATGGTAAAAAAAAATAGAGTCCTGGAAGTTCCCCGGTTGTTGGCTGTAATAGAGACTGACGATTGGGGGACTTTTTTGAAATTCGAATGAAAAACAGATAAATAGCTGTGTACTTTACCGAATAAAACAGTTATACAAAGAAACATGACCGTGCTATGATAGATTTAAGAAACATGCAGGGGCAATGAGAAGGTTTCTATAAAGTTGCTGCAGAAATTTATTTACATCAGGAAGAGACGGGAGGCAGATACATGAATTTACTCGATCTATTCAGTCTTCAGGGAACCTTGTTTGCACTGATGATTGTCGGAGCAATCTTAAAGAAAAAGGAGATCATCGATGCCAATGGAAAGAAATGTCTGACAGATTTATGCATCAACGTGGTGATCCCATGTAATATCTTTAAGTCGTGCCTGATTGAATTCAACATGGAAATATTCCGGTCATGCGCACTGCTTTTACTGGCGGCGGTGATCATGCAGGCGGTCTGCCTGATTTTAAATAAGTTCATTTTTAACAGGTATGTGCCGCAGAGAAGGAAAGTCCTCCAGTACTGCACGATCGTTCCGATGAGTGGATTCCTCGGAAATCCGATCGCAGAGGCGATCTATAATGAGATCGGAGTTTTGTATACTTCAATTTTCCTGATCCCTATGCGGATCATCATGTGGTCTGTGGGGACAACTTATTTTGTGGCGGATGAGAAGGTGGATAAGAAGAAAGTCGCGAAGAACGTGCTGACACATCCATGTCTGGTCGCAATTTATCTGGGCTTGATCTGCATGGTGACTCAGGTGAAGCTTCCAGCTGTCATCACGGCGACAGTGAAGTATCTTGGGAATTGTAACAGCGCCCTCACGATGCTGATCGTGGGAACGATTTTGGCGGATGTAAAGATTACAACGATCTTTAATAAAGATACAGCCATGTTTTCTGTATTCCGTCTGATCATTCTCCCGGCAGCAGCACTGGTCGTTGGACTTGGACTTGGACTTGATGCCACATCACTGGGAATCAGCGTTCTGATGACCGGCATGCCTGCCGGAGCTACGGCGGCGATTTTTGCGGCAAGATATGACAGCGACGCCTTGTTTGCAACGAGATGCGTGGTTATGACGACGCTAATGTCCATGCTGACCCTGCCAGTCTGGTGTTATCTGGCAGGGTGAGAGGGCCCGGGCAGGTCGATCGTTTTCAGTTGGGAGAAGAGATAGAAATTTTTGTTCATTTGAAAAACGGCACACCGCATGCGATAGAGAACGGAAAGCTAGGTGGTTGTGCCGGTTCTGGTGAGTGCAGCGTTTGCGGCATCCATAAAGTTCCGGATCGCCTTCCACTGGTAAGGCTGTTCCAGAGAACCGAAGCGGATCTTATATTTGGCGGATCGTCCGAGATGGATGATCCGCATTTTTTTGCGCTGCTCAGGGGAGAGGGAGCTCATGGCAAGGTTCAGTGGGGAGATGCAGGCGCCTTTTCCGGCGGCGCAGAGCTCCAGAAGCATTCCCATATTGTCGGACTGGGTCTTTACGATTGGTTTGAAATTGCCCATGGTGATGAAGTGTCTTCCGAGCTGACCGGCGATGTCTGTGGCGTAGTTTAGAAGGAATGGGCAGTGTTCGAAGATCGAGAAGTCTTCCGGGCTTCTTAACATTAACGGTTCCGGCTGTGAATCTGTCAGTGCAGGGAGATCCTGGACAGAAAAGGAGACAGTGCCAGCGGTGCCATGAGTGAAATCAGAGCCGGAGCAGCAGATAGTCTTTGGAAGATGTAAAAATAGGGAATCTGCTGGGGCGGCATCGGAAATGACCTCATGAAACAGAGAATCAGCAAGCAGAAGGACGACCTCCTCCTCATAGAAATCGCTCAGAGTGATCCCTGGCAGAAAATCCGGGAACTTCGCGATGGCGAGATCGATCTTATGTTCCATCAGGTCTTTTTGTAGTCCAGTGTTCGCATTTTCGATGACCTGGATCTCCATATGCGGGTAGCGGCGCTGGTATTCCGTGATGATCGCAGGCATGATGGCGTGGCAGCGGGTAAAGGAGATGCCGATCCGCAGGATGCCCTGCTCATTTTTAGTCAGGTCGGCAAATTCGTGCTGCATTGCCCGGTATTTTTTCTGGAAGTCTGCGGCGTACTGCCAAAAGATCTCTCCGGCATAGGTGAGCTCCAGGGGAACATGGCGGACGAAGAGCTTGCAGTCCAGCTCCTGTTCCAGATTGGCGATGTGGGTGCTCAGGGTCTGCTGGGTGATGTGGAGAGCATCGGCGGCTTTTGTGAAGCTGCGCTTCTCGGCGGTCATGAGAAAGTAGTCCATGGAAAGAAAGTTCATATAAAACCTCCGGAATATAAAAAAGAAAGGTAACTGTTCAGTAGGTCTGCGCACTTGCTGCGCTGACCGTAAGAAAACCTAGGCTAAAAGGCAAAAATCCATCGGCGTAGCCGATTTGGAATGGATTTTTGCATGTAACTGTGAAGGTACTGAACAGTTACAAAGAAAGTTTAATTGTAAGTGTCGTGCAGAGTCTCGGATCAGCTGTGCTGATCATAAAGGATACGGGACAGCCAGAATGAACTGGGAAAATCGTGGAAAAGAATAAAATCTGTAACTTATATACAGCTTTTTAGCTGTATTATATATCGGAAAATACAGTTAGACAAGTGGAAAATCCAGGCGTATACTATAATCATAAAGGTGGATCAGGATATCTGAACAGGGAACAGCTGGTTGAGGGAATGGTTCACGAAAGAAAATAGGGAAGAGGTAAACATTATGAAGGTACACACCAGTGAGACGGCCGTTCTGGTTGTGTTCGCGGTGACGCTGATCGGGTGCATCCTTGCGGGAATCCCGATTCTGGCAGCGTTGGCACTTGGATATCTGATCTTTTTCGCGTACACTTTGAGCCGCGGTTATACGGTCAGAGATATTCTCGGGATGTCCTGGAAGGGAATCAAGACGGCGAAAAATATTTTAATTACGTTTTTACTCATCGGGATGCTGACGGCGCTCTGGCGGGCGGCAGGAACGATCCCGGCGATCGTCTCCTACTGCGCAGGGCTTATGAATCCGTCGGTAATGATTTTGATGGCATTCCTTTTAAACTGTCTGGTGTCCGTCCTTACAGGAACAGCATTCGGAACGGCGGCGACCATGGGCGTGATCTGCATGACCATGGCGAAGGCGATGGGGTGCAATGAGATCCTGACGGGAGGCGCGATCCTCTCCGGCGTGTTCTTCGGGGACCGGTGTTCGCCGGTATCCACCAGCGCGCTGCTGGTCTCGGAGCTGACCCACACAAATATTTTTGACAATATCCGTCTGATGGTGAGGACGGCCATCGTGCCGCTAATTTTAACCTGTGCCTTTTACGGTGTCTGCGGAATCGCATTTCCGGCGGCGGAAGCCGGAAATTTGTCGCTGACGGAGAGCTTTTCGGGCGTATTCCATCTGGGACTGATTCCAATTCTTCCGGCGGTGGTGATCATGGTATTATCACTTTTCCGGGTACAGGTGCGGATAGCGATGCTGGCAAGTATCATGACGGCACTCGGCGTGTGCCTTTTCTGGCAGCACACGGACCTGTTCCTGATCGTTGGAATTCTGGTCAACGGTTATAAATCTCCGGATCCATCAATCTCGTCCATGATCGACGGCGGCGGAATCATGTCCATGGTGCGGGTGGCACTGATCATCACGATTTCGTCCTCCTATTCGGGTATCTTTGAGGGAACCGGACTTTTAAATGGTTTAAAATCGAAGATGGGCTCGGTGAGCAGAAAAATCACCGTTTTTGGTACGATCCTTATGACGTCCATGGTGGCGGGGATGGTGGCCTGCAATCAGACACTGGCGACGATGCTGGTAGATCAGATCTGCAAGGAACTGGAGCCGGACGCTCAGAAATTTGCGATCGATATGGAAAATTCTGTGATCGTAGTCGCACCGTTAGTTCCATGGTCGATTGCCGGTGCAGTTCCTCTGGCATCCGTGTCAGCACCGCTTACATCGATTGTGGCAGCAGTCTTTTTGTATCTGCTTCCGCTATGGTATTTTGGCGTGAGACTTAGGAAGAAATGAACGAAATGAAAGAAATGAAAGAAATACCCCTCACCTTGAAGATGCACTGCATTTTCGGGGTGAGGGGATTTGATTAGCGGAAGATTCCGATGGAACCTTCTCGCTTCGTGAAAAGGCATATTTTTCTGTTGATCAGGAGCGATTATTTTGCAGCCTTCACAGATACAACAGTACCGGAGAATGCGTCAACGGCGCTGACAGTACCTGTGTAGGTTACAGTAACCTTATCGCCATCTTTGACTTCTGCGAGTCCTTCCGGCTTTTTGTCATTATCGAATGTAAATGCGTAGTCCTTTCCGTCAGAGGTGATCGTGAACATAAAGTCCTTGATGTCGCTGATCGTTCCGGTCATCGTGGATTCTTTTTCTTCATCGGCTTTTTCAGTTGTTTCTTTTGCGTCAGCTGTTTCTTTTGCGTCAGCCGTTTCTTTTACTTCAGCCGTTTCCTTTGTGCCAGCCGTTTCCTTTGCAACGGTCGTTTCTTTTACTTCAGCTGTCTCCTTTGCAGCGGCAGTTGTCTGTGCAGCTGTGGTTGCGGTGGTTGTGCTCTGGGAAGAGCATGCGGTTGCTAATGCGAGAACGCCTGCTAAAGCAGCAGTCAATAATAAGTTCTTTTTCATAATCAAAGCTTCCTTCCTGTACTTGAAATTGTAGTTGCAAGGAAAGAGAATTTGGAAACAGATGTTTCAGATCTCTTTCTTACGTCTACTATTGAACCATAAAGTTGTGTCTAAAGTGTCAATAAAACATGAAATTTAAAGGACAAATCTGAAAGATTTTCTTCAAGCAAGAAAGAAAAACGTAAGAGGTTTAAGAAAAATGTTTCGTCAAAGATACTTTGAGTAAGATGAATGTTGGATATGAAAAATTAGAGAGGTTTGTGTGAGCCGATAGAGCTTTATTCGAAGAAAACACATTCGAAACAGAGGCACCGCAAGGAAAATTTACATAACCATGGCAAAGATATCAGATAGAAAGATTTGAAAGGATTTGTATTTGGATTTTGAAAATTGCAGTCGTTAGGGAGATTGTGTAATGGTCACGGTATCTGCACTCCACCAAGGGGAGCGGAAATACCGTGACTTTTTGAAATTCGCATAATATGGTCGGTGAATAACAGTTACCGCTCCGGCGTGGTTTTCCAGATTCTACCCAGTGTGCGAGTATAGGAATTGGAGAGATGGTGCTGCATTGCCAGAGCTGCTTTTTCAGGCTGATTTTTGAAGATTGCTTCACCGATAGCCAAATGTTCTTTATATACGAGCTTTCCATCAATGGAATTGTTGTAGACAGATTTGACTTCAAAACGCAGATAATGATCCAGGATCAGACTGGTCTGTCGGGAAAACCATCCATTATGGGAAGCATCCGCAACAAGACGATGAAACTGATGATCAATCCGGTAAAGAAGACGACTGTCAAGCGAGGAGAGATTCTGCTTTAATTCGGACAGGCAATCCATGATTGCCAGCTTTTCCTTGTCGGTACCTCGCTCGGCAGCAAGTTTTGCGTTGTGAGATTCCAGAAAAATTCGTGCCTCCAGAATATCTCCGGCATCCTGTTCTGTTACGGGGACAACTTTTACTCCCTTTCCGCGTGCGAAACTGACATAACCTTCCTTTTGAAGCTCAAGAAGAGCCTCACGGACAGGTGTTCTGCTGATACCGAGTTCGGTGCAGATCGCCTCCTGAGAATAGATCGCATCAACGCGGAAACGGTTGTAGAGAATTGCATTTTTGATCAGATCATATGCCTGATTTTTATATGTCTCAGTATGTATTTTTCGAGTCCCAAGAAGACTCTGCTGATTGTCATCCATAAAAACCTCCATTTGAATTTGGTATAGGAACGAAAATGTAATATAAATCAGTTCATTGTCGATGGTGATGTTAGTCGAAACAGGAAACCATGAAATGAAACAAAATGTTTTGGAAAAGCATTACAAAAAGTTCTGTATTTTAATCGAGACAGTAATTTTTTTCAAAAATATCGTATATTTCTTTTAGTATATAAGGAATTTGGCTGAAAATCAACCGCTTTGCCGTGAACTCTTGACAATCCTAAAATGAAAATTTAAATTCCACTTCTCCAAAGGGCGGTGGAGTTTACTCTTGCACAGTTGATATTTACTCATGCATA
>NZ_WQPQ01000059.1:0-510 GCF_018785365.1 Clostridium sp. MCC344
AAGGTATTTAACATTAAGCAGATGGCCGCCGCTCTTGCCTATATACAGGACAATAACCTGACCGATTATGAGCAGTTGGCACAGAAAGCCACCGAGGCAGCAGACCGTTTTCATGCCATTTCCGAGCAGATCAAGCAGACGGAACAGGCCATGAAAACCAATGCCGGGCTAAAGGCCGCAACGGTTCAGTATGCCAAAACCCGTCCAGTCTTTGAGCAGTATAAGGCGACGAAGTACAGCCGGAAATTCCTTGCGGAGCATGAGGCCGACCTTGAACTGTACCGGGCTGCACAAGCGGAAATGCGCTCTCTGCTGGGCGGGGCGAAGCTCCCCAAAATGGATGTGCTGAAGGAAGAAGGCCGTAAGCTCACAGCAAAGAAAAAACAGCTCTATGGAGAATATCAAAAGGCACGACGGGATATGCAGGAGCTCGTCACGATCAAAGCGAACATTGACACTCTGATGGGCTACACCGAACCGGGAAGAAAGCAGGAAAAGGAGCGTTAAGGT
>NZ_WQPQ01000060.1:0-64109 GCF_018785365.1 Clostridium sp. MCC344
AAATCACTAGATTATAAGCAACTTTTAAAAGAGCGGTGGAATTTACTTTTTCACTGGAATTTACTTTTTCAAGTCAGCAACTCTTGACAATTACCTATAAAGTTTGTATGATGAGAGTAAGAGATATGTAATGTGTAATATATTTCTGACAAGGAGGCAGAACAGTTTAACACGATCATATCAGTACGGTGTAACATAAAGAAAGCAAAATGTCTGCGTGGCAGTCAACAGATCTTCGGCAGAAAATCAGGGAGCACCAGATAAGAGTTTGAAAAGCGGAAGATCAGCAATTTTAGCAGGAGGGATATGTATGTTAGTAGCGGTATGGATCATTACATTCTGTCTTATCATCGGCATAGGTATTTATGCAGGAACCAAAATTAAGTCTGCAAACCAGTGGTCCGGCGGGGATAAAACAATGGGCGCATTATCACTGGGGTGTGTATTTGCAGCATGGCAGATCGGAGGCATGGCAGTTGTAGGAGCAGCCCAGAATGGATATAATCTGGGAATATCAGGTGCATGGTATTCGATTGCAGGTTCTTTTTATTTCATCGCGCTTGCGGTATTTGCAAAGATCATTCGCGAAAGGATGCCAGGAGAATCGGTTCCGGTCTATCTTCAGACAAAATATGATGTAAGAACGACAAGACTTTATTCATATGCGTGGATCGTGTACGGATTTTTGTATATTCCGATCCAGCTGAAGACTGTGTCCAGTATCATTCAGATCGTGCTTCCTGGATTGAATCTTATGGTGGCAATGTTTATTGGTGTCACGATTGCAGTTATTTATACAAGCTTTTCCGGTATGAAAGGTGCATCTGCTGTCGGTCGTGTTGTATGTATTGGTATCTATGTTCTCTTGATCTGTTTTGTATTTACAACACTTCCGAAATTTGGAGGATTCAGTGGTCTTTTAGGCGAGCTTCCTGAGAAGTATGATTCCATGGGAAATATGCCGACACAGCGTATTGTTGCATGGATCGTAGGTGGCTGCATCAGTACGGCGGTTATGCAGGCTGTTCTTCAGCCGCTTCTTTCTGCAAAGAGCCCGGAGGCAGCAAGAGTTGGCTCTATCCTTGGTTATGTAATTGCCGCTCCGATTTGTTTCTTTACTGCAATCTGTGGTATGCTTTCCAAGGCAAGTGGTGCCGATCTCGGTGATGGATCCACTGCATTCGCATATGCTATCAAAACCTTCAGCAGTCCAGTATTTGCAGGTATTATTTTTGCATTTGCAACTATGATCATTGCAGCGACAATGGCAACTATGATGTTGGCAACGGGAACCATTATTACAAACGTATATAAAACAGAAATCAATCCGGACGTCGATGATGCGAAAGTTCTGAAGCTTTCAAAAACGATTACGTTTGTATTCGCATATCTGACATTGATCCCGGCATTTCTGATTCCAAGCAAGTCCTTAACAAACCTGTTCCTGACATTACAGCACGTTGCGGCAGCACCGGTGAGCTTCTCGATCCTGGCAGGATTACTTTGGAAAAAGACAACAAAACAAGGTGCATTCTGGAGCATGCTGACAGGAATGATCACAGGTGTGGCATGGATGCTTCTGGGACTTACTGATATTGTTGAAGCAGTATATCCGGTTGTAGTTGTTACTTACGGTGTAGGAATTATTGTTTCGCTCATGACTTATAAGGAAAAAAATTAATTTAGAAAGTGTGAGAATATGGCACAGAATATGAAAAAACAGATTTATATGTGGCCATCCTACTGGGGGAAACCGGTAGCGCATGGAAGCATGGGAGCGGTCAGCTGTAATAATATATATGCAACGAGAGCAGGACTTGAAATTTTAAATAAAGGCGGAAACGCGTTTGATGCGGCAGTAGCGGTGTCACTGACGTTATCTGTGGTAGAACCCCATCATTCTGGTATTGGCGGCGGATGCTTTTCCTTACTGTACGATGCGAAAACTGGGAAAACAGAAGGAATTGACGGAAGAGGGATCGCACCGGCAAAGGCAACAGCTGATCTCTTTATAAAAGATGGTGAAGTGCAGGATGAGTGGAAAGATCTTGGTGGTCAGTCAGTGGCGCTTCCCGGACTTTTAAAGACCATGGATATCGTATTGAAGAAATATGGAACTATGACTTTAAAAGATGTGGCAACTCCGGCAATTCGTTGTGCTCGTAATGGATTTGGAACAAGCTATACAGGTGCTCTGACGATGTATGACAATTCGGTTGAGCGTAAAATGCGCCTTTCAGAAGCATTTCGAAAACTGTATCTGAAGGAAGATGGGAGTTTCTATCGATTCGGTGAGATCCAGAAGAACCAGGAGATTGCTGATCTTCTGGAGAATATTGCGGAACAGGGAGTTGATTATTTCTATAAAGGAAAAGTTGCAAAACAGATTGTAGATCTGATTAATGATCGTGGTGGTTGTTTTGATGTTTCTGACATGGAGAGTTATGAACCAAAATTCCGCGAACCAGTGAAAACAACATATCGGGGATATGAGGTTGCCGCATTTGCACCGCCGAGCGGAGGCTGTGCACTGGTTGAAATGCTGAACATTTTGGAAAACTATGATGTTCGTTCCATGGGACATAATACAGCAGCCAGTATCCATGCATTGACAGAGTCTATGAAACTGGGATTTGCTGACAGAAGTGTAGCACTTGGTGATCCGGATTTTGTGAATGTCGATGTAGAACGTTTGACAAGCAAGAAATTTGCTCATGAGCGTTTTACATTGGCGGGAGAAAAGGCGGGAGAGTTTGCATCGGCCGATGGAATCGAAGCAAAACAGTATCCTGGAAATACATCCCATTTCGTGGTAATGGATAAAGACGGAAATGCTTTTTCGCAAACACAGACGATTCGAGACTGGTTTGGATGTGGAATTGTTGTCGATGGCCTTGGATTTGTACTGAATAACGCAATGTCCGATTTCTCGGCGGCAGTAGGAGCAATGACAAGTCAGGGACTTGCATATGGAAGTGCCAATGCGATTCAGGGTGGAAAAACGCCGCTTTCCAGTATGTCTCCGAGTATGGTATTTAAAGATGGAAAACCATTCCTTGCAATCGGGGCAGCAGGTGGACCGAGAATTATTACGGGAACTCTTCAGGGAATCGTGAATGCAATTGATTTCGACATGACTCCGGAGCAGCTGGTGAATGCTCCATATATCAATTGCCTTACGAGGGCCCAGGGACTTGAAGTGGAGTATGGAATTTCCGGAGATACAAGAAAAATACTGGAAGAGATGGGGCATAAGATTGTTCCTGTTCCGGTGGATCAGGCGATGAGTACGATGCTAAACAGCGTAATGTGCATTGATGGTGAATTCTATGCGGCAGGTACGAAACGAGTAGATGGCTGTGGCGGTGCGCTTTTACCTGGAGGCCATATTGTACTGGAGGGAGTAAGCCAGGAAGAATTATAAAAAAGATGCGAAGTAATTGATAGAACGCACAGATAGGAGCGGCATGTATCGCGCATCCATAGAAAGAAGACCGGGAGCAGGAAAAATGTTCCCGGTCTTTTTGTAGAAACTTCTGGTAAACAGATATTAACAGCCCCGGCGGGAAATCCCTGCCGGGGCTGTCTGCCTAAGTTCTTATGAGAGAACTGGATTAGTTCTGGTTCTGATTTTTCTCGATCTCTGCCTTCTTCATCGCGCGAATCTTTGTGGAAAGGCCATAGAGGTTGATGAAGCCGGAAGCGTCGTGGTGATCGTAGAGGTCGCCGGTTGTGAAGGACGCGATGCTCTCGTTGTATAAGGAGTACGGGGAGGTTGTACCCTGTTTGATGATATTGCCCTTGTAGAGCTTCATCTTGCACTCACCGGTTACATACTCCTGTGTGGACTCAACGAATGCCTGTAATGCTTCGCGTAACGGGCTGAACCATTTTGCAGAGTAAACAGCATCAGCGAATTCGTTGTCGATGTTCTTCTTGAATTTTAATGTCTCCTTGTCCAGGATCAGCTCCTCTAACTGCTTGTGAGCTTCGAGAAGGATGGTTCCGCCAGGAGTCTCATAGACACCACGGGACTTCATGCCGACCATACGGTTCTCAACGATATCTGTGATACCGATACCGTTCTTGCCGCCGAGCTCGTTTAACTTTGTGAGAATCTCGGAGAATTTCATCTTCTCGCCGTTTAATGCGACCGGAACACCTTTTTCAAATGTGATGGAGATCTCTGTATCTTTATCAGGAGCTTTCTCCGGTGTTACGCCGAGTACGAGCATGTGGTCGTAGTTCGGAGCCAGGGATGGATCCTCGAGCTCAAGACCTTCATGGCTGATGTGCCAGATATTGCGGTCACGGCTGTAGCTGTCATTTTTCTTGAACGGAAGCTCGATGTTGTGTTTTGCACAGTATTCCAGCTCATCTTCACGGGATTTGATATCCCAGATTCTCCACGGAGCGATGATCTTCATATCCGGAGCGAGGGCTTTGATACCGAGCTCGAAACGAACCTGGTCGTTTCCTTTACCGGTAGCACCGTGGCAGATCGCAACAGCGCCTTCCTTTTTTGCAATATCAACGAGGATCTTTGCGATCAGCGGGCGGGCCATTGCAGTACCGAGAAGGTATTTGTTCTCGTATGTCGCATTTGCCTTTACGCACGGAGCGATATAATTGTCGCAGAATTCATCAACAACGTGTTCGATATATAATTTGGAAGCGCCGCAGTATTTTGCTCTTTCTTCCAGACCGTCAAGCTCGTTTCCCTGTCCAACGTCGATGCAGACGCAGATAACGTCGTAATTGTAAGTTTCCTTTAACCACGGGATCAGTACGGTGGTATCAAGACCGCCGGAATATGCTAAAACAACTTTCTCTTTCATAATCAAGTCCTCCGATTTATTTCAGACGTTTTATTTTCGTTGTGCTTCATAAATATACAACTGAATATACGGAATGTCAAGCATAAAATGTATTTTTATAAAGAAATTTTGCATATTATGCATATCAAGTGTATAAATGCAGGCGACAGAGAAGCAGGATGACGAGGTTTGACGATATGAAATATAAAATGTCAGGAAAAGGCGATTGTAATGGAAGAATATTGCAGATGGCTGATATCAGATTCAGCAGGCAGAGACCGGTCACAATGACGATTCGGAGACAGATTTATGTATAAAAGTGCCTGAATCATCCTATAAAAACGATAGGAAAAAGTGTTCCAGGATTGACAAGAATCAAGAAATCATGGATAATAATCCGAAGAACGCTGTTGGGCGCGTGCAGGAATTTTCTGAACAGAAGATTCCGTAAACGGTTCCGCACAATACAGCAACGGCCGCAGCGTTTGCCGGTTTAGAACGCAAAGCAAAACTGCGGAGAGAAAATCTGGAAGGAAATATGTCATGGGACAGTGGAATGAATACCTGGAAGTTCTGGCATCCAAGGCACCGACTCCGGGAGGCGGAAGCGCAGCGGCGGTTTACGGCGCTGTCGGAACAGCCCTCGGCGAGATGGTGGGAAACCTGACGACAGGGAAAAAGAAATTTGCAATATATGAGGAAGAGATCCAGAAGATCCTTGTACGATTACAGGAAGCGAGAATGGATTTCATCCGTCTCGAGAAGGCGGACGAGCAGGCGTTTGAGCCGCTTTCGGAGGTTTACCGCATGAAGGCGGAGACGGACGAGGAGAAAAAAGCAAAGGAAGAGCGGATGGAAGAGTGCCTGAAAGCTGCTGCGCAGGTTCCGATGGAAGTCATGGAGCGGGCGGTCAGCGTGATGGATGATATCGAGTTCCTGGCATTGAACGGCAGCCGGCTTGCGGTCAGCGACGCCGGAGTCGGGATCCAGGGAATCCGCACGGCGCTTCTCGGCGCGGTCATGAGCGTGTATATCAATACGAAGATGATGAAGGACCAGGAGTATGCCGAAGCAGTGAACCAGCAGGCGGAACTTCTTATAAAGAAGGGAACGGAACAGGCAGACCGGATCTACGAGATTGTGTTAAAGGCGGTAAGAAGATGATTACATTAAAGGGAGCAGAGGTTTCTGCAAAGATCAAGGAACAGGTTCTTTCCATGAACCAGGAATTAAACGGATATGTGCCGACAGCGGCCATCGTCCGGATCGGGGAGCGCCCGGATGACCTCTCCTACGAGAGAAATGTCATGAAACGCATTGCGGCATATGGAATGGAATCGAAGTCTTTTGCATATCCGGCGGATATCAGCGAGGAAGAGTTCTTTGCGGAATTCCAGAAGATCAATGATGATGAGACGATCGACGGGATCCTGTTATTCCGTCCGCTTCCGAAGCACATCAATGAAAAGCGCGCCGAGGCGATGATCCGTCCGGAAAAGGATCTCGACGGGATCTGCGCGGTCAATACGGCAAAGGTGTTTGCCGGTGAGAAAGATGGATTTGCTCCGTGTACGGCGGAGGCGGTTATTGAGGTCCTGAAGGCATTCGACCTTCCGATCACCGGAAAACGCGCGGTGATCGTGGGACGCAGCATGGTAGTCGGACGTCCGCTGTCCATGCTGATGTTAAAGGAAAATGCGACGGTGACGATCTGCCATACGAAGACCGAGAATCTGAAGGCTGTCTGCAAGGAGGCGGATATCCTCGTTGCGGCAGCAGGAAAGGCGAAGATGCTGGATGCGTCATTCTTAAAAGAGGGAGCTGTTCTCATCGATGTCGGGATCAATGTGGATGAGAACGGAAAACTCTGCGGAGACGTCCTCTGGGATGGTCTGGAAGAAAAGGCATCCGCGGCGACACCGGTGCCGGGCGGCGTCGGTGCTGTGACGACGGCGGTGCTGGCGAAGCATCTGGCGATGGCGGCGTGCAGGAAGAGAAAATAAACGTAGGACCGACAGCACGAGGTCTCGCGCAGGCGCGGACTTTGGCTCGTTGTTCGTGTAAATAAAAAATGGAAAAAATTCTCATTTTTCCGCATAAAGCGGCATAAATAAAGGAAAGAGGACCACCGACCCAGCACATCGGCGGTCCTCTTTTCTTGACAGAATTTTGGATAAGAGGTAGGATATTACTACAAAAGGGTTAGCAATAACTAACCATGTGCTTGTTCAAAAAGCAAATTGCATTTTCTGCACGGCAGAATGAAACAAAAGGTGTGCTGAGGCAGATCGTATTTCATGCACGCGAATCTCACAAATTCTTTTCTGACAGATAGGATAGGCAGGGGAGAAGATCTGCGAACGAATGGATAAAGGACAGTGTGTGCGATCCGAAATGCAGTTATGAAAACATGGGTTAACTGAAGCTAATTTCAATACCAGGGATGGTGCGGAAAGGAGAAAGGTCATGAAAAAGCAGAAAACGCTTGCAGTTCTGTTAAGTGCGGCGATGGTTGCCGGAGCGATTCCGACAGCAGCGCTTGCGGAAGTGGTGGGAAGTAATTCTGATTCCGGTGTGAAGGCAGCGGAGCTGAGTGAAGATCAGGAGATTGAGGAACAGAATGAAGATTCTGAGGATGAAACTGGTTCCGGATATGTATTGATGAATGTGCCGTATGATGAGGTATATGGGAAGGACATTGAGAATGAGACAAAAGTAGATGCTGTCTCATCTGCGACAAAGAAAAAAACGAAAAAAAAGACTTTAGTAAATGGCACTTATCATTCAAAAGATGGAAGCGAGATCAAAGGAGCGATCATTCCGGTACGGGTAGAGGATTTGTCTCTTTTAGGTGGATTTAAGAGGGTTTCAGCGTCCAATGCGGAAAAGGTTACTGTCGCCTCGGCAAGTGATTCTACCTATAATGATAATCTGTTTGATGAGGAAGAGGACTATACATATGCTGTACTTCCGAACGGTTATACGCCGAAGGTTTATAAGGAACTAATAAGGCTTGATGAGAATGGAAAGCCGGAGTTCAGTGAGTTCCAGGGTGAGGAACAGGAAGTCGATACTACTGCAACGATCGTTGCCTGCTCCGGACGGTACCAGCCTGGAAAGAAAGAAAACAAGTCATATCATGGCGACTATGAGATTACGATTCAGGATTATCAGGAGCTGATTGCGTCTTCCAGCAACGCAGTCTATGAGGTGGTTTTAGATACGGATAAGGGGGACAACTACGGGCTTCGCCTTCTTGAAAACACATTCCTTAGAAAAGGAGAGTTGGGATTCTCAACTGGTTTCACAACAAAGAGCAAAGGCTGCGATTTGAAGCCGGATCATTATAAATCGCTTATCGGAAAAACAATCACCAGCATCCGCTTCGTAACGGAAAATGGAATTTTTGTGATCCCGACAAAACTGAAGGTCGAGGAACAGGAAATCTATGCGCTGATGAACATTCCGTATGACGAGCTTTACAAGAATGATCTGAAGCAGAATGAGATTCCGGTGGATGCGATGACATCTGCAACGTATCAGAAGACACGTACAAAATCACTGTCGAATGGATCTTACCATAAGAATTCAGACGGATCAAAGATCGACGGAGTTACATTCCCGGTTAAACTGAAGGTAAATTCTGATGCGGACCTTGAGGGACTGACCCACGTGGGAGATTATAGTAAGGAACTGACGATCACGACAACCCTTCGCGGAAAACAGCAGACAAACACATACAAAGGAAGAGACACCTTATTTGAGAACGGTACCTATGCGTATTATGTTTTAAGCCCGGAGGAAAAACCGGACTTTTATAAAGAAGTTACCGTTGGAGAAGATGGAAAATTTGAGTTCTCTGAGACAAAATTCCAGGATGGAAAGTCCGCTGAAAAATCAAAAGCAACCGCAGAGATCACGACAAAGACGACACGCGGAGATTACCAGATCAATGTGAGCGGACTTGACAAGTCTGTGACAAACAGTTCGATCTATGAAGTGATTCTTGAGACAAAGGACGGAAAGAGCTATGGTCTCCGCCATCTCGAAAATATCTGGCGCGGAAACGAGCTTGGAATTTACACCGGATATACAAAAGAGAGCCATGGCGTCGATGCCAGCGTGGAGCCGTACAAGGATATCATGGGAAAGACCATCGATAAGATCACATACCTCACAAGCGCAGGCGCTTATGAGATCGACACGGATCTTTATGTACCGATGAAGGATGGCACACAGGCTGAAGTGGCTGACGGAAAGTCCGGAAACGGATCTGTCGCTGTTACGGTGAAACTTCCGGAAAGATTTGATCCGGAGTATCAGGTCACGGGACTGAAGACATCCTTTGCAGACGGAGCGCTCACTTATACAGACGCAATGCCTGGAAAGTATACCCTTACAATCTCTGATAAGAATGAAAAATGGGCAGATATCGAGGCAGATTTTGTACTCAGCAGCGATACGAATCCTGCATACTATAACAGAGATTACAGTGCACCGGCAGTCATCAAAAAAGGCTCTGCAGATGAAGCTGATTTCGCGAACTACTTAAAGAACATCACAAAGGTATCGGTCAACGGTAAGGAATATGCGGCATCCGGAAAAGGCGCTGCGGTGATCGTAAAGAGTGACGGAACGATCGATCTTGCAAACAGCAGTGTATTTGATGGCAAAGAGCCGTATACGGTCGTTGTAACATCCACAGGATATCCGGATCTGACTTTCGAGATCAAGCAAGTGACTTACGACAGCAGTGATTCGGATAGCGGAGAATCTGGAGAACCGGCAGGCTCTTCTTCAAAGAAGAAAAATACATCTGCTTCTGATGGAATGACGGCAGGAAGCTGGAGCCAGGATGCAGCGGGAAACTGGTACTTTAAGAATGCCGCAAACGGAAAGAATCTTGTATCTGCATGGGCACATATTGAGAATCCATATGCAGGCGCAGGACAGCCGAAGGATTCCTGGTTCCATTTCGATGCAAATGGTGTCATGCAGACAGGCTGGTTTAAAGATAGCGATGGAAGATGGTACTTCTTTAATCCGGTTTCTGACAGCACACTTGGAAGAATGATGACCGGATGGAACTGGATCAAAGGAAATGACGGCAAGCTTCGCTGCTATTATTTCGAGGAGATCTCCAACGGACACCGCGGAGCCATGTATTCCGGAACGACAACTCCGGACGGTTATACGGTTGATGCGGACGGTGCATGGACAGTAAACGGAATCGTTGTGACAAGATAAAAATTGGCATGTAAAAGCCGGTATAAAAACCTCCTGATCATGGAATCCTAAGGGAAACATGGTTTCAGGAGGTTTTTTATATGTGGGGAATTCTGGTGGCACTGCTTTCGGGAGCGCTTATGAGTCTGCAGGGGATTTTTAACACGGAGGTGACGAAGCAGAGCAGTATCTGGGCGGCAGCAGGATGGGTGCAGATGACGGCGCTTGTGACCTGCGTGGTCTTATATTTCGTTACCGGACGCGGGGAAATCTGGGGGATGTTTTCCATCGACCGGAAGTATATGCTGCTTGGCGGTGTCATGGGCGCATTTATCACCTGGACCGTGATCAAAAGTATGGACGGCCTGGGTCCGGCAAAGGCGACACTGCTCATCGTTGTGACCCAGATCCTGGTCTCCTATGTGGCGGAGGTATTTGGTCTCTTCGGTGTCGAGAAAGCGGCATTCGAGTGGAGAAAACTTATCGGTGCGGTTCTGGCGATTGCGGGGATCGTGGTGTTTCGGTGGTAGCGCGACGCAAGATATCCTGAAAACAATATGAAAATTTTAAAACGATAGCGCGATAAGTTTAAAAAAAATAAATATATAGTTTAAAAATTATAAAAACATATTGACAAAATAGGAAATGAAGGGTATGATAGCGCCATCGGATTTGAACAGGAAGTTCAGACGATGAGGAAACACAGGACTGCGGGATGACGGCGGTCGGAAAGGAGATACAGGTATGGGAAATGCTGGAAGAATTGATATGAACAATATGTGTTGTTGCTGTTGCATGTGTATTTCCGGGCGTTTTTTACGGCCAGGAGCTTTGCTGTGCGGTCATGTACCTGTATACAGAAAATAGTTTCCTGTTAATGCCAGAAAATGCGCCCGGAAGTGTAAACGCTTCCGGGTTTTTTATTTGGGAGGAAGAAACATTGATCCAGATCGAACATGTAAGCAAAACCTTTTCAGGAAAATACGGAACCGTCCACGCGCTGGACGATGTGAGTATCCATGTGGAAAAAGGTGATATCTGCGGCATCATCGGATTTTCCGGAGCCGGAAAGTCTACGCTGATCCGCCTGGTAAATGGCCTTGAAACGGCAGACAGCGGAAAAGTCACTGTCTGTGGAAAGGAGCTTTCCACACTGAAAAAGCCGGAACTCAGAACATTAAGAAGAAAGATCGGAATGGTTTTCCAGCAGTTTAATCTCCTGGAGTCCAAGACGGTATACCATAACATTGCACTTCCGCTGATCTTAGCAAAAACTCCGAAAGCGGAGATCGATAAGAAGGTCATGGAAGTATTAAAGATCGTTGAACTGGAAGATAAGAAAGATACCTATATCAGCCAGCTGTCCGGCGGACAGAAACAGCGTGTCGGGATTGCGAGAGCGCTGACGACCGACCCGGAGCTTCTCCTTTGCGACGAGGCGACAAGTGCCCTGGATCCGCAGACGACAGAGTCGATCTTAAAGCTTTTAAAGCGGATCAACCGGGAGATGGGCGTCACGATCCTTCTCATCACACACCAGATGCAGGTCGTTCAGATGATCTGCAACAAGGTAGCCGTCATGGAGAGCGGAAAGATCGTGGAATCCGGAAGTGTTCTTGAGGTATTCGGATCTCCTAAGATGCCGGTCACAAAGCGGTTTGTCCAGACGGTCATCCGTGACCAGATCCCGGACAGTATCGTGAGTCTCGTAAAGGAACAGAAAGAAAATTTCCGCATCGAACGCCTGAAATTCATCGGTTCCAGCGTGAAACGTCCGGTGATCTCCGATATCTGCAAGACGGACGGTGTCGTGGTCAATATCCTCGGCGCAGCGGTCCAGGAGCTGGAAGACAGCGTTATGTGCGTCTTTATCTTACAGCTCATCGGTGACGATGAGAGTATCCGGAAAGCGGAAGAGCAGATCGATAAAAACGGCGTCTTAAGAGAACGAATGGAGGTGGAGTAAGATGGAAGAACTCATGAAAACAAAGATCTTTAAGGTCACAGTGGAACGTCTCCTGTTAAATGGAGGACAGACTCTCTACATGGTCGGCTGGTCGCTCCTTGTTGGAACGATCATCGGTATGATCCTGGCCCTGATCCTGGTCCTCTGCAGAAAAGGCGGACTTGCGGAGAACCGGCCGTTATACTGGATCGTGAGCGCTTATATCAATGTGGTGCGAAGCATTCCGTTCGTAATTTTGCTTGTAACGATCATGCCGATCACACGCGCGATCGTCGGAACAACGATCGGAAGTACGGCGGCGCTGGTCCCGTTAGTTGTTTACATAAGTCCGTATCTTGCAAGACTGATGGAAAACAGCCTGCTTGAGATCAATCCGGGAATCCTGGAGGCGGCTGAGGCCATGGGTGCGACAACCTGGCAGGTCATCCGCTATTTCCTGGTTCCGGAAACCCTGGGTTCCATGGTGCTTGCACTTACAACAGGAACCATCGGACTTCTCGGAGCATCCGCGATGGCTGGTTATGTCGGCGGAGGCGGAGTCGGTGACTTGGCGCTGACATATGGTTATGAGAAGATGAACACCCCGCTCATGATCCTCACGGTCGTGATCCTGGTCGTTCTGGTACAGCTGTTGCAGATTCTTGGAAATACGATTTCCGGAAAGTTAAGACAACATAAATAAAAGAAGAGGAGAGAAAGAATTATGAGAAAAGTGATTGCAGGAGTACTGATGGGAGCGGCAGTTTTAAGCCTTGCCGCATGCGGAAAGACAGAGACAGCAGCTACAACAGCGGCACAGGCTGCTGAGAGCCAGGACACACAGGCAGACAGCACAGAGGCAGCAGCGGACACCACCGGCGACAAGAAAGAGATCGTCTATGGTAAGTCCCAGGGACCGTACACAGAGCTTTTTGAGGCGGCGATCGTTCCGATCCTCGAGAAAGAGGGATATACCGTAAAGGGAGTTGACTTCTCCGACCTTCAGACAGCAGATATCGGACTGAATGACGGCGACGTCGATGTCAACGTAGAGCAGCACACCGCATATATGGAAAACTTCAACGCGAACTATAATGCGGATCTCGTTGCATTAAGTCCGATCCCGACAGTACCGGCAGGCGTATATTCCGCAAAATATAAGTCTGTCGATGAGATTCCGGACGGAGCAAAGGTTGCAGTTCCGAATGACGCATCCAACACCGCAAGATGCTACCTGATGCTTCAGAAGATCGGCTGGATCAAGCTTGCTGATGATGTGGATCCGTCCGCAGTAACCCAGGATGACATCGTTGAGAACCCGCACAACATCGAGTTCACAGAGATGAAGAGCTTAACGATCCCGGCTGCAATTCAGGACTTTGACTATGTAGCGATCACCGGCAGCGTTGTATATAACGCAGGCATCGACCCGTCCACAGCACTTGCAACTGAGGATATCCAGGATCATCTTGTTCTTCAGGTTGTTGTAAAGGAAGAGAACAAGGATGCTGAGTGGGCAAAAGCGATCGTGGATGCTTATCATTCCGACGAGTTCAAGCAGTACATGGAAGAGAACAACGATGGATTATGGTGGATCCCGGACGAGTTAAAGTAAGATTTAAGTCTGGAATTGATCGAGAAAAACTGATAGGGTGAGAATGAGCCAGGGGCGCATGTGAATGTGGTTCCTGGCTCATTTTTTACGCGAACAACGAGCCAAAGTCCGCGCTTGCGCGAGACCTTGGCGACTGTCGCGATAACAAGGGGAAACTCGCGAAGCGAGTTTTCACTTGTTTACGAAAAAATATCTCCGACACGGAAAAAATCTGGTGTCAGAGATATTTTTGTTTAAGGAAAATTCTGATGGAACATCCTGATAATCAAAGAAAATTATGTGTCAATGCGCACTCGCGTAAAGCTTGAGATTGTCGCAAACGACTGCGCCAGAAACCTGGATGTGTCAATATTTTTAGTTACCTTCTGTGGTCTGCAGCATCCGTGTGACTTTTTTCACACAATAGAAGCAGGTCGGAGCGATATAGCAGCAGGCAGCAACCCAGGCGGTCTGGTCGGCAAAGCAGATCGCGTTATAGCCGAATTGACCGACAAAGCAGAGGCTGACGATTGTGCGGGCGAACATCTCTGTCACTCCGGAGAAAAATGCTCTTCCGGAATATCCGAGTCCCTGCGTCACCATTCTGGTGATGTTTAAGATCCCGAGTGTCCAGTAAAAGAATCCCATGCAGCGCAGATACTGGGCGGAGGCGTCGAGAACACCTGCGGCATCTTTGCTCACAAAGATCATGGAGAGCGGACGTCCGAAGAAGATCAGGATCAATCCTGCGAAGACTCCGTAGCCAATCCCGAGGGCGATTCCCTCTTTCAGACCTTTTTTGATGCGGGCTGACTGACCGGCACCGAGGTTCTGGCTGCAGAAGACGGAAACAGTGGTTCCGATCGCGTCGAACGGACACAGGGTGAACTGTTTTAGCTTCACACCTGCGGTAAAGCCGGAGACATAGTCACCGCCGAGTCCGTTGTTTGCGGACTGCATGACCATGCTGCCGATCGCCGTGATGGAAAACTGGAGCCCGGTCGGGAGTCCCATCTGGAGAAGTTCTGTGATCGCGTCTTTTTTGATCACACGGTTTTCTTTCGAGAGCCATAAGATCTTCATGTGCCGGATAATGACGAACAGGCAGAGAATTCCGCTGATCGCCTGGGATGCGATCGTTGCGAAGGCAGCTCCGGCACATCCCCACTTTGCGACAACGATGAAAAAGAGATCCAGAAAGATATTGAGCACCGCGGAGAATGCCAGGAAGATGAACGGTGTACGGCTGTCACCGACTGCGCGCAGGATACTCGATAAGTAATTGTAGAGCAGGGTGAACGGGATCCCGAGGAAAATGATCATCAGATAGATATATGCGTTTGCGTAGATATCGCTCTGGACAGAAAGCATGTGCAGGATCCACGGACACAGAACAGCGCAGAGCGTGGTCACGATGACTGCGATCACTGCGGTGAGGATTGCTCCGTTGAAGATAAAATCTTTCATGCGTTTGTGGTCGCCGGCGCCGAAATATTTTGCGACCGGAATGCCGAAACCGGTACAGCTTCCCATACAGAAGCCGAGGACGAGGAACTGGACGCTGCTGCTGGCCCCGACACTCGCGAGTGCCTGTGCGCCGAGTACCTGTCCGACGATCGCGGCGTCGATGATGTTGTATGTCTGCTGCAGGAGGTTGCCGACTAAGAGGGGCAGTGCGAACTGCAGCATGGACTTTAGAGGACTGCCCTTGATCATGGAAGTTGCCATGTAGAGATTACCTTCTTTCGAAATGGGAAATTTTTTGATAAAACGAACGTGAATTATCTTATCATAGAGAGGAAAAATTGTATACAGGCATATGCGACAAAATGTAGGTGGAATTTGGGTGGGGATTTTTGCTGTTTCTTAGAGGAACCAGATTCTCGAATCAAGGCACTCCTGTTCGGCTCCTCACCGCTAGGGATTGGTGGGACGAATAGTAAACTTTAACGTGAAAATGGTTGACATCTGGCAGAATCTACCATATAATTGTAAACTATAACGTAACAAAAGAGTTTACAATCAAACTTGGGCAGATGTGAGAGAAATGAGAAAAATCCTACAAAAAAAGTGGGAAAATCTGCTCTGGAATTACAACGAAATAATACATCTGCTGACTGTAAAAGAGGTTTGCGGCAGGCAGGATAAGATCAGGAAAAGGAGAACATTATGGACGCACTGACACTGGCACAGGAGATTATCGACGGAAGAAGAATCACAAGAGAGGATGACCTGAATTTCTTTCTGACATGCGATCTGAAGGAGCTCTGTGAGGGAGCAGACCGGATCCGCAAGGCATGTGTGGGAGATAAGGTAGACCTTTGTTCTATTATCAACGGACGGAGCGGACGATGTCCAGAGGATTGCAAGTACTGCGCACAGTCTGCTCATCATCATACAAACTGCGAAGTTTATGATTTCCTTCCGGAGGAAGAGATCGTGAAGATGTGCCGTGTCAATGAGGCGGAAGGTGTTGACCGTTTCTCTATCGTGACATCCGGAAAGGCACTGACCGGAGAAGAGTTTGAGAAAGCGATCCATGCTTATGAGACGATGAAGAAGGAATGTAAGATCGACCTCTGCGCATCCATGGGATTTGTGAGTGCGGAGCAGCTCCACAGACTTCACGAGGCTGGTGTTACAAGCTATCATCACAATATTGAGACATCCAGAAGAAATTTCCCGAACATCTGCACGACGCATACTTATGATATGAAGATCAATACTTTAAAGATGATCAAGGCGGAAGGAATGTGTGCATGTTCCGGCGGTATCATCGGAATGGGAGAGACCTGGGAGGACCGTCTCGACATGGCGGTAAGCCTTGCAGAGCTTGGAATCGATTCCATCCCGTTAAATGCACTGATGCCGATCTCGGGAACTCCGCTTGAGCATTTGGAGCGCATCTCCGAGGATGATATTCTCCGCACGGTTGCGTTCTTCCGCTACATCAACCCGGAGGCAAACATCCGTCTTGGAGCAGGCCGCGCACTTCTCACAAACGACGGCGAGACCGCATTCAAGTCCGGAGCATCCGCGACGATCACAGGAAATATGCTGACAACGGTTGCATGTGCGACGATCCGCAGTGACAAGAAGATGTTAGAGGATCTTGGAAGAAATGTGACACCGGAGTATATGAAATAATACCGGGATCAGGAGATTGGAATCATACGTTGTCCAAAAGTAGAAAGTACAGATTAGAAAAGGCTGCCCTGCATTATGTGCGGGCAGCCTTTTGAGCTATCAAGGAAAGTTCTTTTTCACAGCACCAGTAATCCACACCATGATATACACATTCACCGACCATGGAAAACTGCAGCTTTCGGTACGCGCGGAGCGCCTTTTCGTTCGTCTTTGCGACGAGATAATGGGCGGAACGAAAACCACGCCTTTTGGCTTCCTCCATAGCGCAGGTAAAAAGCCTTCCGGCAATCCCGCGGCCCTGATAATCCAGGGAAACAGCGACCCGGGCAAATTCAACGGATGTAACGAGTTCTTTCGACCAGCAGTCCAGGATATCGGTCTCCGGATCGGCGTCGAAGGAGATCACTCCGGCGAGATCATGCCCGGTCGTTGTCTTTAAACAGAACAGGGAATTTCTGGCGAGATCGAAACGGATCGTATCAGCAGACGGATAGTCATCCGTCCAGGCGCAGAATTCTCTGCCGATGTGGGACCGGTAGAGGGAAAGGATCGCGGATGCATCATCCGGGAGCGCAGGTGAAAAGAAAAATTGTTTCACAATTCCGTTTACGGAGATCAGAATCTCCTGATCTTGGATCAAATTCATGGACAATGCTCCTTTACCCTGCCATGATCTCACTCAGTGTTTTCACAAAGAAGATCACGAGGACCACCAGCATCAGCGGTTTTACGAATTTTGCACCGCCTTTATCGAAACACTTTGCACCGAGATAGTTTCCTACGATACTGAAGAGGCCGGCAGTAAGACCGAGGAGAAAGATCACTTTCCCATTTATCAGGTAGACCGCCAGCGCAGTCAGATTTGTTGTCAGGTTGATCGCTTTTGTGATCCCGTTCGCCTCCTTGAGGCCCATGTGGGCGACTCCTGTGAGGAGAAGCAGAAGGAATGTTCCTGTTCCAGGACCGTAAAAGCCGTCATAGATGCCGATGACAAAGGCGATAAATGCGCTGAAGAGGATCATTTTGCGGAGCGGGAATGCCTCTTTTTCTCCGATGAACGGTTTTCCGAACATGAGGTAGAGAGCGGTACACGGCAGGATCACAAGGATCAGGCGTTTAAAGTAGTAATCATCTAACCGAAGGGCAAGCTTTGCGCCGATAGAAGAGCCGATCAGAGCAGTGATGATACAGAGAACTGCGTTCTTCCAGGCAATGTAGCCGTTTTTTGCATATTTTGCAGTTGCGATCAGAGTTCCCATGCCGGAGCTCAGCTTATTCGTTCCAATCGCGAAGTGGACCGGAAAACCCGCGATCAGATAGGCAGGAAGCGAGATCAGACCGCCGCCTCCGGCTACCGCGTCGACAAATCCGGCGAGAAATACGAGCGGGCAGATGATCAGAAAGTGGATCAGATGTAATTCCATAGCAGTAATTCCCCTTAGAAAGTAAATATTGTAGATCTTTCGCCAAATATAGCATAAAATGTCTTGAAATGCAATGAAGGAAAATGACAGAAGAAAACCCTCTTGCTTTTGCCTTTATGATTCGGTAAAATAGAATCAGGCAGAACGATCCCCCTGAAGATTCAGGAGGGAAACATATGAAAGATAATAAGAAGAAAATTCTGGCGGCTGCGGCTTTCCTGATCGCAGCCGGACTTGTGTTTGGCATGTCTAAAAAGGAGAACGGGATTCGGGAGCTGGATGATTCCGGGGCGGTCGTCATGAGCGGGTCAATGCAGGAACTTATGGGATCCGAAGGGAAACGCGATGCTGAGAAAAATACGAAGTTGAGCACGGATTCATCAATCCCTGACGGAGAAAAAAATCCGCAGACTGAAAGTGAGAGCGGCGTCGGGGAATCCCGGGAAGCCGGAAATGAAACCGGGACGGGGAAAAGTCTTTCAGAAACGCAGGTGGAAGTGGATAACTCGAAGGCAGCAGGGATCTATGTGTATATCTGCGGAGAGGTTGCAAATCCCGGCGTGTATGAGCTTTCCGAGGACAGCCGGATCTACGAGGCGGTGGATGCCGCAGGCGGATTTACGGAGAATGCGGCGCGTGAGAGCATCAACCTCGCGTCGAAGGTCAGTGACGGGATGCAGATCACGATCTATAATAAGGAAGAAGCTGCATCGCTTCCGGCAGGCGGTACGTCAGCAGGTAAAAATTCCGGGCAGGATCAGATGTCGGGATCTTCTTCACTTGTCAACCTGAATACAGCGACGAAAGAGGAACTGATGACCTTAAAGGGCATCGGGGAGTCGAAGGCGGAGGATATCATCCGCTACCGCGAAAAGAGCGGGGGATTTAAGAAGATCGAAGATATCATGAAGATCTCCGGGATCAAGGAAGCTGGATTCCAGAAGATCAAAGACAGTATTACAGTATAGTATAACTGAAAAAACATCATAAAGAGAGACAGCAGATCAGAAAAACAGGTTTGCGGATCCTGCATTGGGAAAGGAAAAATGGCAGATCCGGTTACAGGGATTGATGAGAGCTGTTATCGATCACAGCATAACATGGAGGAGTAAGATGGCAAGAGTTCTGGTAGTTGATGATGAAAAACTGATCGTGAAGGGAATCCGCTTCAGTCTGGAACAGGATGGATATGAGGTGGACTGCGCCTACGACGGCGATGAGGCGATCGAGAGGGCAAAAGAGCGGGAGTACGATGTGGTACTTCTGGACGTCATGCTTCCGGGACACGATGGATTTGAGGTCTGCCAGACGATCCGGGAATTTTCCGAGATGCCGATCATCATGCTGACGGCAAAGGGAGACGATATGGATAAGATCCTGGGTCTGGAGTACGGAGCGGATGATTATATCACGAAACCGTTCAATATTCTTGAGGTAAAAGCGCGGATCAAGGCGATCATCCGGAGAAATAATAAGAAGAACGGCGGCGCGAAACGCCAGGAATCGAGTGTGGTGACAGAAGGCGACTTAAAGCTCGACAGAGAGAGCCGCAGAGTCTTCATCAAGGACAAGGAGATCAACCTGACTGCGAAGGAATTCGATCTTCTGGAACTTCTTGTCACGAATCCGAACAAGGTCTACAGCCGTGAGACGCTGTTAGAGTACGTATGGGGCAATAAGGCCATGGTAAACGGAGATGTTCGCACCGTGGACGTACATGTGAGAAGACTCCGCGAAAAGATCGAACCAAGCCCGAGCGACCCCAAATACGTCCACACCAAGTGGGGCGTGGGGTACTTCTTTCGCGCATAGCGTTGTGCTTGCACAAAAGCAAAAATTGTGTGAGCTGGACCTATAGGGCGAACGCCCGCGAGACCTGAGTCGGGGCTTGCCCCGATTCAGGTCTCCCACTGCGGACTAGCCAGCAAAAAAGTGTTGTGCTTGCACGAAAATTATGCGGCCCAGCCAACAAATTTAAGTTGTATCAAAAAGGAGAAAAACATCTATGACATACACAATTCGCCCGGTCCGTCCGTCGGACCTTGCGGCAGTCACCGAGGTGGAGGCGATCTGCTTTCCTGCCGCGGAGGCAGCGACCGGAGAATCTTTTAAAGCCCGTATTGCGGCATTCCCGGAATGCTTTTTCGTTGCGGAATCAGAGGGAAAGATCATCGGCTTCATCAACGGCTGTGCCACGGATTCTAAAACGATCTGTGACGAGATGTACGAAAATTCCGCCTGCCACAAGACGGATGGAGCATACCAGTCCATCTTCGGTCTGGACGTGCTCCCGGATTACCAGCGTCAGGGGATCGCGGCAGATCTCATGAACCACATGATCGGGGATGCGAAAAATAAGGGAAGAAAAGGTCTGATCCTCACATGCAAGGACCGCCTGATCCACTATTATGCGAAATTCGGATATAAAAATATGGGCGTGTCCGAGTCTGTCCACGGCGGGGCAGTCTGGTATGACATGATCCTGGAATTCGGAGCGCAGGAATCATGAAGATCACACTGATCACGGTCGGAAAGATCAAGGAAAAATTCTTCCAGGATGCGATTGCGGAATATTCCAAACGCTTGAGCCGGTACTGCAAGCTGGAGATCATCCAGGTTGCGGATGAGAAGACGCCGGACGGTGCCAGCGAGGCAGTGGAGACGCAGATCAAAGAAAAAGAAGGAGAACGGATCCTTTCCAATATCAAGGACGGAAGTTTTGTCGTTGCTCTCGCGATCAATGGAAATATGCTGGATTCTGAGGAGCTTGCGGCAAAAATAGAAAAATGGGGTGTGTCCGGGATCAGTCAGATCGTGTTTATCATCGGCGGATCGTTGGGTCTTTCAAACCAGGTCCTGGTACGGGCCGATTACAAGCTGAGCTTTTCAAAGATGACATTCCCGCACCAGCTCATGCGGGTCATTCTTCTGGAGCAGATCTACCGGAGTTACCGGATCATTCAGGGAGAACCTTACCATAAATAGCGTGTATTTGTTACTTTTCACGGGGAGGATATTCCGAACCGAAAATTCCGCATGAGACAGCAGTGATTGCGGATTGAAACAAGGAGGCAAAAACGAGTGACAGAGGAACAGAACGCAGGGAAGATCCTTCTTTTCTGTAAGGAACCTTCACCGGAGCGGATCATGAAATGCCTGCGGGACGCATTTGACGTTCCGGGCAGTGTTCATGATGCGGACCTGAAACTTCATAACGGGGATCTGGACGTGACGATCCGGGTATATTGTGAGAGTGCGGGCGGCGAAGAACAGGAGCTTGTCCGTGGCTGGTCAGACCGGTCGCGTGGGCATTTTTCCAGAGTTGAGACTGCCGCGGTGGATGTGAAGACGAATCTTCTTTATCAGTTGGAGGGAACCGAGAGCATCGTTTCGGTGGATTATACATTTGAGGGGGAGGAGTCCGAATTCCTGACAGAGGAAGAGGAGTCTGCAAAGAGAAATATGGAGCAGACGCTGTTCGGCGTTCTTTCTACTCTTCGGGCTGTCATGGCGTTCCGGGGTGAAAAGAGAGGATTTTACTGTCTGGACGCATCCGGGATGGAGAAGCTGATCCTGGATGGAAACGGAAACAGTGAGATGGAACGGTTTCTGCCCTACAAGTCGGTTGGATATGTCCCGGGAAATGATATCGAGGCAGAGCAGTTGAACAGGAGAGAGGGAAACCGCAGGGAATTTGAGGCTCATGGAGTGTATGTTCCGGTATTTTATCCACTTCTGGAAACAGAGGCGGAGGCGGACTGCCGGACACCTTATGAGATCGCGGCCCGTGCGGTAGCACTTCTTCTCGTGGCGGCATTCTCCGAAGCGATGCTTGCTGCGAAGATGGACCAGAAAGAGGCGCTTGAATTTATCGGAAAAAGGATCCGTGAGTTCGGTGCGGAGGACTTTTTCTCGCCGAAAGAATGGAAATATCTGCATGATGAGGAGCCGAAGGAATCGGAGAAGATCTCTTACTCCTGGCAGTACGAAAATCTGCATGTGATGGAGTGGGCGCTGGGGCTGATCGAGGGACCGCTTGATTTCCCGGATCATTTCTGTGACGTGGCGGAAGCTGCGCGGATCCTGACATCGTTCCATTCAATGCGGGAGATCCTGGATGCGGCAAAACCGAGATCTCCGAAGGAGCTTCTCGATGCCTGTGACATGATCTTCTGCCTGGACTGGGCCTGCACCGATACGCGGATGCGGGATCTTCCGACGCCGGCAGGGATGGACGGCGGCGTGGTCTTTGAGCGCCATAAAGCTTTGAACTGGCTCGTGGGGGTCGGGGAAAAGGCGGACTGGGATCATGTGCCGGTGGATACATGATAAAGAGAGCGAACTGTGGGCGTGAAAAGTAACGAAGCGAGGTTACAGTACACGGGCTCTCCATGCCCGCGCACTGTAACAGGATTTTGCCGATGCTCCGCATTCCGAATCGGCAAAATCCGCGACCAAAACTGTATCATACGGAATTTTCAGTTCAGAAAATTCCTACCCGTGAAAAGTAACAAAGCGAGTGCATTGCAGGGCAGGAAACTGTGATGCGCTTTTTTTCTTGCTTTTTTTAGCACGTTGTAGTATAATTACGGCACTGCGATAAAGACAAATGTCCACGCTGCGCGGTCATGAAGCGGAAGCGAAACAGAAACGCTGTCGATACCGGATCCTGTATCCGGACCGGAGAAAGATGTGGAAAGAAAACCGGAGACTTTTCTGATCGCTGGTCAGGGAAAGGAAGACCGGGATAAAGGAGAAAAATACCATGGGAGAGAAAAAGGTGATCAAAGCGGCGCTCCTCGGTGCCGGAACGGTTGGAAGCGGAGTGTATGCGCTCTCTGAGATGTTAAAGGATGAGATGTTTCAGAAAACGGGAGCTAATCTGGAGATCAAGAAGGTCCTGGTGAGGAACACAAAAAAAGAGCGCCCGGGAATCCCGAAGGAGGTCCTGACGGACAACTGGAAGGAAATCCTGGAAGATGATGAAATCCAGCTGGTCATCGAACTGATGGGCGGCGTGGAGCCGGCGAGAACTTATATCGTGGAGGCGCTTGAGACAGGAAAGCAGGTTGTCACGGCAAACAAGGATGTGCTCGCGGAGTACGGACAGGAGATCCTGACACTTGCGGAAAATAATGGATGCGATATCCAGTTTGAGGCTGCCGTTGCCGGTGCGATCCCGATCATCCGGCCGTTAAAGCAGAGTCTTGCAGGAAGTATGCTGACGGAGATCATGGGAATCGTCAACGGGACCACGAACTACATTCTGACGAAAATGTCGGAAGAGGGAATGGATTATCAGGAAGCGCTCACGAAGGCGACGGAACTTGGCTACGCGGAGGCGGATCCGACGGCTGATGTGGAAGGTTACGATGCGGGCCGAAAGATCGCGATCATGTCCTCCCTGGCATTCAACTCCAAGGTGACATTCAAAGATGTCTACATGGAAGGGATCACAAAGATCACCTCCGATGACATCCGCTATGCAAAGGAATTCGGCTATGTGATCAAACTTCTCGGTGTCACAAAGCTGGTGAACAATGAGATCGAGGTCAAGGTTCACCCGATGCTGATCCCGGAGCAGCATCCGCTCGCGACAGTCCGCGATTCGTTCAACGCAGTGTTTGTCCATGGTGAGGCCTGCGATGACGCGATGTTCATGGGACGCGGTGCAGGAAAGATGCCGACGGCCAGCGCTGTCATGGGTGATATCATCATTGTCATGAGAAATATCGTCCATGACAACTGTGGATGGAATGGCGGCGTTGCATATAAGAATTATCCGGTAAAACCGATCGAGGAGACGAGATCGAGATATTTCCTCCGCCTTCAGGTTGCGAACAAGCCGGGCGCTCTGGCGAATATCGCGGGAGTTCTCGGAAACAACGATGTAAGCATCGCCCAGGTCGTACAGAAACGTGCGAGAGACGGAGTTGCGGAGCTCGTTGTGATCACGGATTCCGTGCTGGAGAGACATTTCAACGATGCGCTGATGATCGTGAAAGGAATGTCTGTATTGCGGGAGGTTTCCGGGATCATTCGTGTATACGGAGATTAAGAAAGAACAGGATGTTAATTGTAAAAAGGCAGATCTGCCTGGTTGGAAATACTTCTGACCGGTAGATCTGCTTTTTTTATCAGAAGACAGTAATTTTCTCCCCAAAACTGCGGACTTTTAGAGCAAAACGCAATTTCCTTCCCCAAATTGCGGACTTTCAGAACAAGATCGACCAAGTCATATTTCCGGACTTGTCTCATATGATGTATCACAGAATGGAAGGGAGGATGGCGGATTGAAGGCTGAAATGGTCCAGAGATTTCTGGAGCAGGTGATCACGGAGAAAGAACCAATACGGGAAATCAGGATACGGATTGGAAAGCCGGTGTTCGTTCTGGATTCGGAGGGGGAAAAAATCCTGAATTTTGATGAAAAAAGAGGAAATCCAGAATTACTGCGGATAGAAGATGAGAAAGAAAATTCAGGAATCGAGAATGGGAGCATGGCGGATTCCGAGCTGATCCGAGCTCTCATGGAAATCTTTGCAAGACATTCCCTCTATGCCTACGAGCGGGAGATCAGCCAGGGATTTCTCACGATCCGCGGCGGACATCGGATCGGGATCACGGGAAAAGCAGTGGTGGAGTCCGGACATGTAAAAACAGTCCGGGATATCTCATCCTTAAACATCCGCATCGCCCACGAGATAAAAGGATGCGCGAAATCCGTGCTGCCGCATCTTCTGTCAGGGGAAGAGTTTCTTGATACGCTGGTGATCTCCCCGCCGGGAGCCGGAAAGACTACCCTTTTGCGTGATCTGATCCGGGAACTTTCCAGCGGGGGATCATGGGGATCCGGGAAAAACGTGTCCGTGGTGGACGAGCGTTCGGAGATCGCAGCCTGTTTTGGCGGGGTCCCGCAGTGTGACCTCGGTCCCCGGACGGATGTGATGGACGGCTGTCCGAAAGCCGTGGGCATGCTCATGATGCTGCGCTCCATGGCACCGCAGGTACTGGCGGTCGACGAAGCGGGCGGGGAGGAGGAGATCCGGGCGATGAAATACGCGATGAAATGCGGGTGCCGGATCCTCGCCACGGTCCATGGAGCGGACATGGAGGACATCATGAAACGTCCGGCGTGGAGAGACATCGTGGGCGAAAAGATATTTTCCCGATATGTGGTCCTCACTGGGGTACCGACACCTGGAACTGTGGCGGAGATCTATGATGAATCTGTATGTCAATGCAGAGAGAAAAGCACCTGTGAAGACAGGTATGCAGCGGCAGCATTCAGTTACCGATCTCAGCTGAGGATGACCGGAAAATGGGAGAATGAAAAGATATGAAATATGTGGGACTTTTATGCATGGCGGCAGCGGTGGTGGCGGGCGGTTTTCTGATGGCGGGGGAGTGGGAAGCGCGGGTGAAGATCTTGCTGCTCTTCCGTCAGATGATGGTCTATCTGAAGAGCCGGATCCTCTACTCGAATGAGACGCTTCCGGAGGCTCTGAAGGAAGTCGGAACACGATTTGCGGACGAGAAAAGCGGGATGGAAGCGGAAGCAGGGCTTTTTTTCCTGAGAGTGGAAAAACGGATGGAGGAAGAACGCGGAAAATCATTTTCTGAGATATGGAAAGAGGAGCTGGACAGACTTCCGGAGGATCTGCCGATGAGAAACGAGGATCTTCAGGCACTCCGGTCGCTGGGGGAAAATCTCGGATATGCGGACAAAACGACCCAGGAGCGGACGATCCTTTTCTATCTGGAACAGGCGGATGACTCGCTTGCTTTCCTGAAAAAGGAGACGGAGAGCCGGACGAAGCTTTACCGGTCGCTTGGAATGGCAGCGGGACTTTTCATTCTGGTGCTCTTTGCGTAAAGGAGGGGAAACATGGGGGTAAATCTGATCTTTAAGATCGCGGCGGTGGGGATCCTGGTTTCGGTGATGTGCCAGGTTTTAAAGCACAGCGGGCGGGAGGACCAGGCATTTCTCACGAGTCTCGCGGGTCTGATTCTGGTCCTGTTTTGGATCGTACCGTATATCTATGAATTGTTTGAGACGATCAAAAACCTGTTTTCACTGTGAGGGGGAATGACTATGTCTGTGGTACAGGCGGCGCTTTTGGGGCTTACGGCGATCCTGTTTGCGGCTCAGCTGAAGCCGTTGAAGCCGGAGTACGCGGTCTATCTCGTTCTGGCGGCATCCATCGGGATCGGATTTCTGGGACTTGCAAAGCTCGGAGTCCTTCTCGAGACTTTGCGGGAGATCGGAAACGGGATCCAGATCCGGCATGTGTATTTGACAACACTTCTCCGGATGGCGGGGATCGCTTACATCGCGGAGTTCACGTCTGGGATCTGTAAGGATGCGGGATATTCGGCGGTGGGGACACAGGTGGAGATGGTGGGAAAACTCGCGATCCTGGCGGTGAGCGCACCGGTTGTTCTGTCACTCGTGGAGTCATTGAAGGTGTTTATGGAATGAAAAGATCGGGAAAACGTAGGGGATCTGCGGTGCTGATCCGGTTCATGCTCATGATCATGGGGCTTTTTGCGGGGAACTTTTTTAGGACAATTCCCGCATTTGCGGCGGAGCCGGGGGATCCCGGGCAGGAAGTATGGACACAGGATGCGGGGAGTACGGCTCTTGATCTTTCAGAGATCGAGAATTATCTGGACCGGATCGGGGAACAGAAAACGGCGGGAATGACATTTGGGGAACTGATGAACATGATCCAGGCAGGGGACATGGAGAAAATCTTTTTGTATGGAAGAGACCGGATCGCCTACGCGTTATTTTCGGAAATCAGGACAAACGCATCATTTCTCGCGGAGATCCTGATCCTGTCCCTGTGCGGGGCGGCCTGCTCCGGTTTCTTTGGGATCTTTGGCTCCGGCCAGCTGTCGGAGACGGGATTTTATGTGATCTGCATCTGTGTGCAGACCTTTCTGGCGGCTGGCTTTTTTTCCAGCATCCGGATCGCGGAGGAGACGACGGGGGAGATCCTGGGATTCATGAAAGTGCTGCTCCCGGCCTACTTTCTTGCAGTGACGATGGCGGGCGGGGCGGTGACATCCGCCTCGGTCTGCGGGTTTACGATCGGAGCCATCGGAGTGATCCAGACGGTAGTCTCCGGATTCCTTCTGCCGGTCATGAAACTTTACATGGTGATTTCCCTGGTCGGAAATCTGTTCCGGGAGGAGATGTTCTCGGTGATGACGGAGCTTCTGGGAAAGGTTGTGGGGTGGACGGTGAAGACCATGTTCGGGATCGTTGTGGGATTTCATCTGATCCAGGGGCTGGTACTTCCACAGGCGGATGCCATGAAAAACGCGGCGGTCATGCGGGCGGTCGAGGCAGTCCCCGGGGTTGGCGCAGGGGCCGGAGTGGTTTCTGATCTTCTTCTGGGATCGGCGGTCCTGATCAAGAATACAGCCGGAGCAGCGGCAGTGGCAGTCCTGCTTTTTCTGGCAGCAGTTCCGATGGTGAAGCTTACAGTCCTTATGGTGCTTTACTATCTGGCGGCAGCCGTGATGCAGCCCGTGTGCGACAAACGGCTGACGGCATGTATAACGCAGAATGCCGCCGGACATGGGATGCTGCTGAAGATCGTGGGGTACTCGCTGGCACTGTTCGTCGTGACGATCGCGGTGATCAGCTATTCGACGAACGCGGTGTATTATGCGGGATGAGCAAAATGAGAATATGCAGTTTTGAAGATGCGGAGCGGGTATGGAAGTCTGAAAAATCAGACGGATGTTTTGGAAGTGGTGTGAGCAGCGGTGGAAAAGTGAGGTGAACGGCATGAAAGCAGTGGAAAACTGGGTGCGTGACATCGTATTTTACATGATCTTTGTGACGATGGTCATGAACCTTCTGCCGGATCCGAAATATGAGAAATATCTGCGGCTGTTTGCTGGCGCGGTCATGATCCTTCTGGCGTTTGGACCGGTATTACGGATCACGGGGATGGAGACGGCGATGGCGGGGATCTTTGAAAAGATCACATTTGAGAATGATGTCCGGACGCTGAAGGAAGAGCTGGGGGCAGCAGATGAGCGCCGGATCAGGGAATTTTATGGGCGATACCGAGCTGCGGCGGAGGCGGATATCCGGTCGATGGCGGAGCATGACGGGCTGGAATGTGAGAGCGTTTCGGTCGATGTGGCGGAAGCCGGGAATATCAGCTATGTGAAGCTGGTGGTCAGGGGCAGGCAGGATCAGACCGGGGCGGGGATCGCCTCGGTGAGAAGAAAGATAGGAGCGTATTATGGAGTGGAAGAACAGGACATTGAGGTCGATGTTAAAAGGAAATAAGGAGAAAGTGCTCTTTTTATTCTGTTCCGGACTGCTTTTGTTTGTGATCTCGCTTCCGGACAGCGGAAAGACGGATCCCGGGTGGAATAATCGTGCGGCGGAGGTCCTGGCCGATGTGGGGGATGAGAGTGCGGCGGATCCCAGCGCCGGTTCGGAGACGGCAGCAAAGGCGGAGAGTGTTTCCTACGAGGCGGAGCTGGAGCGGCGGATCCGGGAACTTTTAAGGAGTGTGGACGGCGTCGGGGAGGCGGATGTGATGGTAGTCTTAAAATCCTCGGAGGAGAGAGTCTGGCATGTGGATAAGAGCAGCACCTCCTCGGTGACGGAGGAGAGCGGGGCGGATTCCGGGAGTTCCAGGATCATACGGGAGGAAGATCAGTCGGAGAGCACGGTGCTTGACGGGAAGAGCCAGTCGCCGGTGATGGAAAAGGAGGTGAAGCCGGAACTCTCAGGGATCATCATCAGCGCGGACGGGGGAGGAAGCGCGGTGATCCGGGCGGAGATCACGGAGGCCATGGAGGCGCTCCTCGGGCTTCCGGCAAACAAGATCAAGGTGATGAAGCGGGCGGCAGGGGAATCCTGAGAAGAAATTCTCCGGGGCGGGATCCGGCTGTGGAACTTTCGGATGTCCGGAATGAGTGTATGGTGCCGGGAAAATAGATCGGTATTCTGCCGGGACTGCATATTTTAGGCGTGGAATCATAGAATGGAAGTATGAAAGTATGGGAAAGAAGGAGTTTTGCGATGAAACGGATCTTCAGAAGGAATCAGATCATTATCACGACACTGGCAGTCATGATCGCGGCGGCGGGATACCTGAATTACTCGTCGAAGAAGGAAGTGGCGGGGGCAGAGGTGTACGAGGCGGGGATGATGGACATTTCCGATTCGGACATTCTGGCGGAGAATCAGGCGAAGAGCGGAGTGGATGATGGAAGTCTCACGGAGATCGCAAGTCTGGACGGAGACGGCGAAGAGAAGCTTCCGGATGGAAATGAGGTGGCTGCGGTGCCGGAGAGTGCGGAGGTTTCTGGATCTGAGGCTGCAGGGGAGGAGACCGCGGCAGCGGGGATCGAGAATCCGGGCGAGGCGGTGCTCACAGGCGGAACGGGGATCTCTGAGTACATAGCGGGGGTTCAGCTTGGAAGGGAGCAGATCCGGGCGAAGAACAAGGAGACGTTGATGCAGATCATCAACAGTGACCAGATCTCGGAGGAGGAGAAGCAGACGGCGATCCAGAACCTGATCGGTCTGACGGAGGTTTCGGAGAAGGAGAATGCGGCGGAGACGCTTCTCAAGGCGAAGGGCTTTGTGGACCCGGTGGTCAGCATTACGGACGGGAAGGCGGACGTTGTTGTGAACGCGGCATCGCTCACGGACCAGGAGCGGGCGCAGATCGAGGATATCGTGAAGAGAAAGACGGAGATCGGGGCGGACGGGATCGTGATCACGCTGCTGGATGCGGAGGAGTGATGGGGACATGGCAGAGGATGAGAAAAAGAGCTATGCAACAGGGGGAGAAAATGGTATAATAACAGTATCTTTGATATACAGGAGGTAATTATTGTGGCAGCGGAAACAGAGAGAAGCAGTCATAAGGTTTATGAGAAGGACAAAATCGGAGAGGTCCGGATTGCGGATGAAGTCGTGGCAATTATTGCCGGCCTGGCAGCAACTGAGGTCGAGGGCGTGGATTCCATGGCTGGAAATATCACAAATGAGCTGGTTGGAAAGCTTGGAATGAAGAATCTTTCCAAGGGCGTGAAGGTGGAAGTGACAGAGGAACATGTGAGTGTGAATATGGCGCTGAACCTGAAGTATGGATATAGTATTCCGGATGTCTGCGAGAAGGTGCAGGAGAAGGTTAAGAGTGCGATCGAGAACATGACGGGGCTTACGGTGCTTGATGTGAATATTAAGATTGCCGGGGTCAGCATGGAAGAAAAGTAAAGATTATAACTGCGTGAGGGCAGAATCCCCAGAAGACTGGGGATCCTGCCCTTTTTGGCAAACTTATTCTATTTCGATGGTGTAGTTATAGCTGTAGGTATGGACGTAAAGCATATGATCTTGATACACGAGTAGGTCAGGCTGTTTTTTTAGTTTCAGGCGGGAGAGAATTTCGCCGGTGTGAAGATCAAGCTGATAGAGGTAGTCGTCCTCGGAGGTGAAGCCGTATCCGCAGAGGATGACATTGTCTTTTAAGATAAAGTTCATGGAGTTATAAGTCTGGTCAGCGCTTCGCCAGAGGAGTTTATTATCTTCCAGATCATAGGCGAACATGAAACAGGTATCCGGTTGGGCATAGCCGTTTGTCACGCTGGCTCCATAGAAGATTCCGTCCCTTAGACAGGCGTTATTTCCGTTGATGTACCATTTGTCGGTGGGATAGGTTAAGACATACAGGCAGTTTCCGGTACCGTTCTCAAAAATATAAAGATCTTCGCCGGACCAGAGGTACTGGTAGTTGTCATCATAAAAGCTGTTCCAGTCGGTGCCGGTCATGGGGAGGGATAATCCTTTACTGTCGTACCATTCGTTTGCAAAATCGATACCGTTTTCTTCTTCGGATACGATCTTTAAATCAAAAGGAGCGGCGGCATCACTGGTGGGATGTGTCTCCTTGACTGTGGACAGGTCGATGGTAATGTATTTTGTCTCAGATTCAGAGCTGCTTTCTGCCGTTATTTCTGTAGCATTTTTAGAACTGTCTTCTGTCTCTGTTTTTAATTCGATTTCAGAAGTTTGTATCGCTGTTTCTGTGGGAGCCTCTGTTGAAATCGTGTTTTTCTCAGCGCCGCATCCTGATAATAGCATGCACAGGATGATGAACGGCAGACATTTTACTTTGTCCATTGTATTATTTTCCTTTCTGAGGGGAATTTGGAATTCTGAAGGGATCAGAAAGAGTATACCATATTATAAGGATAAAAAAAACATCTCTCACATAAGGACTTGTGAAAGTATACATTTTCATGTATAATCCTAAATTAGGAGTACTCTGTTCTGCGCTCACATCTGCAGAAGCTGCAAAAGGCAGTTTTTCGGGATACATGGCGGCACAAAAGAGCAGTTCAGAGAGAGTGACAATCAGAGCAGCACGGACTGTCGGAAAAGACCGTCGGTCCGTTCAGATAAACGGAGGTAGAAAAGTGACCAGAAGGGAAGCCAGAGAACATTGTTTTAAAATGCTGTTCTGCCAGGATTTTTACCCGGCAGATGAGAAGGAAGAGCAGTTAGAGAGATATTTTGAAGCGCCGAAGGAGGACGTGACCGGCGAAGACGGAAAAGATGAGATCCTTCATGATCCGTTTGAGAAAGAAGAGGACCGGTATTATCTTGAGAAGCGTGTTGAGAAGATCATGGAGCTGATCCCGGAGATCGATGAGAAGATCAACGAGATCGCGGAAGGCTGGAGAACAAGACGTATGGGTAAAGTCGAGCTTACGATCTTACGTCTTGCTGTGTTTGAGATGAAATATGACGAGGAGATCCCGGAGAAGGTTGCCATCAACGAAGCAGTTGAACTCGCAAAGAAATTCGGCGGAGATGAAGCTCCGGCGTTTGTAAACGGTATCCTTGCAAAACTGATCCAGAAAGGCAATTAAACGATGGCAGGTGTTTACTCTGTTACACAGGTAAATTCATACATCAAAAATATGTTTGCACAGGACTTCCTTCTTCGCCGCCTGTCGGTGAAGGGGGAAGTTTCCAACTGTAAGTATCACAGTTCCGGACATATCTATTTCACGCTGAAAGACGGAGGCGGAACACTTCAGGCTGTCATGTTCGCAAGCCAGCGACGCGGTCTCAACTTCAAGTTAGCCGAGGGACAGCAGGTTGTCGTAAAAGGAACCGTGGATGTCTACGAGCGCGACGGAAAATACCAGCTCTACGCGTCAGAAATCGAACTTTCCGGGCGCGGGGACCTGTATCTGAGATTTGAAAAACTCTTAAAAGAGCTGGAAGAGATGGGAATGTTCGACCCGCAGTATAAGCGGCCGATCCCACGGTTTGCGAAGACGGTCGGGATCGTGACGGCTCCGACGGGGGCGGCGATCCGTGATATCATGAACATCGCGCACCGGAGAAATCCGTATGTCCAGCTGATCTTATACCCGGCTCTGGTTCAGGGAGACGGGGCGAAGGACAGTATCGTGAAGGGGATCCGGACGCTCGATGCGATGGGACTGGACGTCCTGATCGTCGGGCGCGGCGGCGGTTCGATCGAGGATCTGTGGGCGTTTAACGAGGAGGAGGTCGCGAGAGCGATCTTTGCGTGCAATACGCCTGTGATCTCGGCGGTCGGTCACGAGACGGATGTGACGATCGCGGACTATGCGGCGGATCTTCGGGCGCCAACACCATCGGCGGCGGCTGAGCTTGCGGTGTTTGACTATTTCCAGTTCCAGATGGATCTGAACGCGAGAAAGCAGCGTCTGATGAAGGAGATGGCGACATGTCTGGACCGGACGAAGAGCAGGCTGAGGCAGGATATGCTGACGCTTCGGTTTTATGATCCGAAGAGCCAGTTAAATGAGAAGAAAAAGCGGTTGGCAGATGCGGAGGATACATTGCTCCGGCTGATCGCGCAGAGGCAGCAGGAGGCAAGAAGAGATCTTCAGAATGCTGAGACGCTGCTTCAGAGAGAGATGAAGGACCGACTTGCCGCGGACAAGAGAAATCTTGCGGTGAAGAGTGCCAGACTCTGGGGACTTTCCCCGTTAAAGAAGATCAGCGATGGTTTTGGATTTATCACGGACGGAGACGGAAAGCGTCTGGAGACCGTGGAACAGGCAGTACCTGGAAGCCGGATCACAGTCCGTGTGAAAGACGGACGGATCGGAGCGACCGTGAACAACGTGGAAAACTATGACATCAGGACATCAGGACAGGAAAAACTGTCGCAGTGAGGAAAGACTATGGATGACGAGACAAGAAAAAAGATGAATGTAGAGGAGACGTTTGCGGCGATCGATAAGATCATCGGAAGGCTGGAAAAGGGAGACGGATCCCTGGAAGAAGCTTTTGCGGACTATGAAGAAGGTATGAAGCTCGTAAAGAGCTGCAATGAAAAGATCGAAATGATCGAGAAGAGGATCCTTGTTTTGAGCGGAGATCAGGCGGAGGGAACGAAAGATGACGGACAGTTTTAAGGAAAAGTTCAGACAGGCGGTCGCAGAGACCGAGGCGGTCGTATATTCTTATCTTCCGGAGGAGACCGGGCACCAGAAGACGATCTTTGAGGCGATGAATTACAGCGTGAAGGCGGGCGGAAAGCGTTTGAGACCGCTGCTGATGCGGGAAGTATACCGTTTATTCGGCGGGAACGGACCGGAGATCGGGCCGTTCATGGCGGCGATGGAGATGATCCACACGTCCTCACTGATCCACGATGATCTTCCGTGTATGGATAATGACGAGTACCGCCGCGGAAAGCTGACGACCTGGAAAGCGTACGGATATGATATGGCGGTCCTCGCGGGCGATGCACTGATGATCTACGCGTTTGAGGTGGCTTCAAAGGCATTCACGATGGGAGCGGACCCTGCGAAGGTCGGACGTGCGATCGGGATCCTTGCGGAGAAGACCGGGATCTACGGTATGATCGGTGGACAGACCGTAGATGTGGAGCTGACCGGAAAGGCGGTCCCGAGGGAGAAACTTGATTTTATCTACCGCTTAAAGACAGGAGCTCTTTTAGAGGCCTCCATGATGATCGGCGCAGTCCTTGCCGGTGCATCCGATGAGGAGATCCGGGAAGTCGAGACAATGGCGTCCGAGGTTGGACTTGCATTCCAGATCCAGGATGACATCCTCGATGTGACGAGCACCCAGGAAGAGCTTGGAAAGCCTGTTTTAAGCGATGAGAAGAATCAGAAGACCACATATGTGACGCTGGAAGGTCTTGAGAAGGCAAAACAGGATGTCAAAGAGATTTCCGACCGGGCAGCGGGAAGACTTGCCGGTCTGCCGGGAAAGAATGAATTTCTGTATGACATTATTGAAATGCTCGTAAACAGGAAAAACTAAGGAAGAAAAATATGTAAGGGAGTAGTCTGGAAACATGCTGCTTGATCATATAAAACAGTCTTCGGACATCAAAAAACTGAAAGAAGACCAGTATCCGGAGCTCGCGAGGGAGATCCGCCAGTTCCTGATCGAAAAGATAAGTAAGACCGGAGGTCATCTTGCCTCAAACCTTGGCGTTGTGGAGCTTACGATGGCGCTGCATCTGGCGTTCGATCTGCCGAAGGACAAGATCGTCTGGGATGTGGGACATCAGGCTTACACGCACAAGCTTTTAAGCGGAAGAAAGGCCGGATTCGACGATCTGCGCCAGTTCGGCGGGATGAGCGGGTTCCCGAAGCGAAAAGAGAGTCCGTACGATGCGTTCGACACGGGACACAGTTCCACTTCGATTTCCGCAGGGCTTGGGATCGCCCAGGCACGGGAGATCACGGGCGAAGAATATTCGGTGATCTCTGTGATCGGAGACGGCGCGCTGACCGGCGGAATGGCCTACGAGGCATTAAATAATGCTGCCCAGATCAAAAAGAACTTTATCATCGTGCTGAACGACAACGCGATGTCGATCTCTAAGAATGTCGGCGGTATGTCACGGTATCTGAGCAGTGTCCGCACGAAGGAAGGTTATGCGGAGCTGAAACTCAAGGTGGAACGGGGACTTTCCTCGATCCCGGTGATCGGAAAGCCGATGGCATATGGGCTTTACCAGTTAAAGAACGGGATCAAGCAGTTTCTCGTCCCGGGAATGCTGTTTGAGGATATGGGGATCACCTACCTTGGACCTGTTGACGGACATGATGTGAAAGCGATGATCCGCGTGTTTAAGGAAGCAAAGCGGGTCCAGCATGCAGTCCTGGTCCATGTGATCACGAAAAAGGGAAAAGGTTACAAGCCGGCGGAGGAAAATCCGGCGAGATTCCACGGTGTGGAGCCGTTCGATATCAAGACCGGAAAGCCGCTTAAGAAAAAAGAATTCCCGAGTTATACCGATATCTTTTCTGAGAAGATCTGTGAACTTGCGAAGAAGAACGAGAAGCTCGTTGCGCTGACGGCGGCAATGCCGGACGGAACGGGACTCACGAAGTTTTCGAAGGAATTCCCGAAGCGGTTCTTTGACGTGGGGATCGCGGAGGCACATGAGGTGACGTCCGCGGCTGGTATGGCGTCGGCCGGGCTGAAACCGGTTGTCGCTGTGTATTCCTCGTTTTTACAGCGCGGTTATGATCAGGTGCTCCATGACGTCTGTATCCAGAACCTTCCGGTCTTATTCGCGATCGACCGGGCCGGTCTTGTGGGAAGCGACGGGGAGACCCACCAGGGAATCTTTGATATCTCGTTTCTGAGTCTTGTTCCGGGGATGAACATCATGGCGCCGAAGAATCTCTGGGAGCTTCAGGACATGCTGGAGTTCGGCGTGAAGTTCAACGCACCGCTCGCGATCCGCTATCCGAGAGGTCAGGCGTACCGCGGACTGGAGGAGTTCCGGGCGCCGATCGAGTACGGAAAGGCGGAGATGCTCTATGAGGAGTCTGACATTGCTCTTTTTGCTCTCGGAAGCATGGTGAGCACCGGAGAGCATGTCCGGGAAAAACTGAAGGCAAAAGGACATGCATGTACCCTGGTAAATGCGCGGTTTGTGAAGCCGCTCGACACAGATATGATCGATCATCTGTGCAAAGATCATAAGCTCATCGTCACGATGGAGGAAAATGTGCTCCGCGGCGGCATGGGCATGTATGTCACAAAGTATATTCATGAATTTTATCCGGAGATCCGGGTGATCCAGATCGCACTTCCGGATGCATATGTGGAACACGGAAATGTGTCCGTCCTTCGGGAAATGCTGGGGATCGACAGCGATTCGGTCCTGAAGCGGATCGAGAAGGAATTGGATTCCTGGAAATAAAGACAGTCTGGGAGGCGAAGATCCCGGGAAGGAGAAAAAGCCCATGAAGGAACGTTTGGATGTTCTTCTGGTAAAGAGAAACCTGGCGGAGTCCAGGGAGAAGGCGAAGGCGGTCATCATGTCCGGCATCGTCTATGTAGATGGACAGAAAGAAGACAAGGCGGGTTCCATGTTCGATGAGACTGCGAACGTGGAGGTGCGCGGAACGACTTTAAAATATGTGAGCCGCGGAGGTCTGAAATTAGAGAAGGCGATGACGCACTTTGGTGTGACACTGGCCGGAAAGATCTGTATGGATGTCGGCGCGTCCACCGGCGGATTTACGGACTGTATGCTCCAGAACGGAGCGGTGAAGGTTTACTCCGTCGATGTTGGACATGGACAGCTCGCATGGAAACTCCGGAACGATGAGCGCGTGGTCTGCATGGAAAAGACGAATATCCGCTATGTGACTCCGGAGGAGATCCCGGACCGGATCCAGTTTGTATCCATTGATGTATCCTTTATCTCCCTGACGAAAGTTCTGGGACCTGTGAAGGCGCTCATGGAGCCGGATGGTGAGGTTGTCTGCTTGATCAAGCCGCAGTTTGAGGCCGGACGTGAGAAGGTTGGAAAGAAGGGGGTTGTCCGTGAAAAATCAGTCCATCTCGAGGTCATCGAGATGGTAGCATCATTTGCCGGAAGCATCGGTTTTGAGGCGCTGCATCTGGAATTTTCACCGATCAAAGGACCGGAAGGAAACATCGAGTACCTGCTTCATTTAAGAAACTGTACTGATGGCAGCACCTTCACAAACGACGCGATCGGAGCTTCCGGGATCGTCGACAAGGCACACGAGACACTGGATAAATAGGACAGAATATATGAAGAAATTTTACATCGTTGCGAATCCTGACAAAGAAAATACGAAGAACATGCAGACAGCGGTCGAGGAGTATCTGACGACCCGCGGCGCAAAAGTCTCCGCCGGAAAAAGTGCTTCCGGACATGGAAATCCCTATACGGATCCTGAGGATGTTCCGGGAGATACGGAATGTGTCATCACACTCGGCGGCGACGGAACCCTGATCCAGGCGGCGCGGGATCTCGCAGGGCGTGATCTTCCGATGATCGGGATCAACCTCGGCGGTCTCGGGTATCTCACCCAGATCGGGCGGGAAGGCGATGTGAAGGAGCTTCTGGATGCGCTTTTGGAGGATTCTTACCAGATCCAGGAGCGCATGATGTTAAAGGGCTGCGTTTACCGGGACGGAAGACCTGTGAAGGATAGTATCGCGTTAAATGATATCGTCCTGACAAGGGACGGGGATCCGCGCGTTCTGAAATTAAAGCTGTACGTGGACGGACAGTTTTTAAACGAATTCAGCGCTGATGGCATGATCGTTGCGACGCCTACGGGATCGACAGCCTACAATCTGTCGGCGGGCGGGCCGATCGCACAGCCGGACGGACAGCTCATGATCCTGACGCCGATCTGCCCGCACACGCTGACATCGAGAACGATCGTTTTCGGTGCCGGAAGCCGGATCCGGATCGAGATCCCGGCGACGAACCGCGGCAGCCAGGTGGCGGCGTTTGACGGTGACACGCTGGTTCGCCTGGAAAACGGGGATTATATTGAGATCACAAAGGCAGAGACCGTGACCAGGGTAGTGAAGCTGGATCACCGGTCCTTCCTGGATATTTTGAAAATGAAAATGTATGATGCGTAGTGCGCGGGATAGTGTACGCAGAAAGGGGCAGCGGAAGACATGAAGGTTGACAGACATAGTAAGATCGTTGAGCTCATTGGGAAATATCAGATTGAGACGCAGGAGGAGCTGGCGGAATACCTGAAAAAGGCCGGATACCATGTGACGCAGGCGACAGTATCGAGAGATATCCGCGAATTAAAGCTCACAAAAGCACCGGGGAAAAACGGACGCCAGTGCTACGCAGTCATGCAGCATCAGAAGGATTTCGGAGAAAAATACATCCGCATCTTCCGTGACTGCTATGTCTCCATGGATATGGCACAGAATATTCTCGTGATCAAGACCGTTTCCGGTATGGCGATGGCGGTCGCTGAGGCGCTCGATGTGATCGGATTCCATGAGATCGTCGGCTGCGTGGCCGGTGACAACACGATCATGTGTGCCGTGCGGACGGTGGATGACACGATCATCCTGATGGATAAGCTGAAGAAGATCGTGGAAGGAAAATAGAAGAGAGCCGTTTGTTGAAGAAAACGGAGTGAATGATAGAGACAGACCGTCTGCTTTTTGGCAGGCGGTCTGTTGTTTATGATGGGTGCTTTGTCGAATGAAACGGGAAACAGAGTGCAATGCCCAACTGAAATATTTGGAAAGCATCAGGAGCGGATGCGAAGTTCCCGGAGCTGCTGCTTCATTTCAGGTGGGATTCGGAAGCTTTCGACTGCTTTCTGGATGGTCTTATTGTGGGTCCAGACATCCAGGCGGCGCTCTGTGAGCCAGGGCAGGGCGGCATCCGGCTGTTTGGCGAGAGCTGTTGCAAAATACCATGCCCGCATCATATTCAGATAGTATTCTTCGGTATGTATTTCGGCTGCCCACATAAGATATTCCGGACGGAAGTAACAAGAGTGTCAAGGGAGTTATCTGGGAGGAACAAGGACTGAAAATTTACTTCTGCATACAGTGGTTGTCACAAATTTTGCGACCACCACTGTATTATCTAATTTATGCGAATAACGTGCAAAAGTTCGCGCTTGCGAGACCTTGGCGACTGTCGCGATAACAAGGGGAAACTCGCGAAGCGTGTTTTTGCTTGTTGTTAATGCCCCAGCATATTCTCCATAAAAATTCCGTATCCTCTTGTCGGATCGTTGATGAAAACGTGGGTGACAGCTCCGATGAGCTTTCCGTCCTGGATGATCGGGCTGCCGGACATGCCCTGGACGATCCCGCCGGTGAGATTTAAGAGGTCCTCGTCTACGACTTTGAGAACCAGCCCTTTATTTTTTTGCATACTTCCATAATCCACTTTTTGAATTTCGATCTCATAGTCTTTCACCTCCCCGGATACCTTGCTCCGGATGTACGCGCGCCCGCGTTGGATGTCCTGGCGAAATCCGATGGGGATCGCGTCGGCCTGGAGCGAGTCAAGAAAATGTCGGTTTACAGTTCCATAGATTCCTTCCGTTGTGTTTTCGGTCACATCTCCCAACTTTGTCCCTTTTCCGTAGTAGATCACGCCAGACATCACACCGGGCTTTCCTGTCTGGCCTTTTTCAATTCCCAGGATCTGGGTCTCGTAGAGCTCGCCGCCGTCGATATCCACGAGTGCTCCGGTATCGCTGTCACTGATCCCGTGACCCAGAGCGCCGAAGCAACCGTTCATGTCAACATACGTCATCGTTCCGATCCCCTGGGTATCATCCCGGACCCAGGCGCCGAGCTTGTAGTGACCGTCATCTGCCAGGACAGGCGTCATGTTCACGTCGATTTCCCGCCCATCCCGCCTGATCCCGAGAATCATGGCTTTTCCTCCGGACGCGTTCACGGCATCGACCAGAGCGTCCTTATCTTCTAAAGTCTCACCGTTGATGGTCTGAATGTAGTCCCCGGACTTCAAAAGCCCGTATGCCGGTTCCACCACATTTCCCGTTTTATTTGTCACCTGTCCGGTACCGATCACCATGACGCCTTTGGAACTCAGGTAGATCCCGACAGGAGTTCCGCAGGGGATCGCACAGGAACTGTCGACGACGTCAACCTGGATCTCCTTCATGAGGATCAGACCGAGAAATTTCATTCCGACAAGGTAACTGCCCTCATTTTTTCCGCACATGGAGACGGAATCCGGGCGGTCGATCCGGATCATCCCATCTGGAATATCGGAGGAGTTTTTCAGGATGACTTCCTCACTGTCACTCTCAAAGGTGATTCCGGGCGGAAGAGAAAAATGGAAGACTTCCTCCTCGTTGATGACCAGATTCAGCTTATCCGGCACCGCATACCGGATATAGATCCAGGAAAATCCCAGAGTGAAGATCAGAGAACACCAGAATACCCGGATCAGGATCCTGCGAAACGATTCTTTTTTCATCATGGCAGCTTCCTCCTTGTCTGTTTCTGTCAGCAGTACAGGCGCGGAGATCATCCGGTTGCGATCCGAAACACAGATCAGACCGGAGAAACCGCCTATTTGATGCACTGCATATATTGAGGCTGCCAGTACCTTTTTAGTATCACCGTTTTTCAAAAGGATTATTCAGGAAGGTCCAGATCGGAAAAGGTGAGAAAAAGGAGAGACAGCTTTTTTGTCTCTCCTAGTATGTGATACATTCTGAAATTCACCCTGTCAGTTTTTTCTCATTCTGTCGATTCATCCCGGTTATAAAAATATAAGATGCGTCGTTACTTTTCACGGGTAGGAATTTTCTGAACTGAAAATTCCGTATGATACCGTTGCGGTCGCGGATTTTGCCGATTCGGAATGCGAAGCATCGGCAAAATCCTGTTACAGAACGCGGGCATGGAGTGCCCGTGTTCTGTAACGATGCGTCTGCAGATTCATCCGGCTGCCGGAAGCATAGAAACGTCATTGGAGACAACAGAACAATCCCGGGAATCGAGATGGGTTTTTGTCTCTTTTGCCAGCCGCTTCATTTCCTCCGCATTTTCAAGGACTTTTTCCGTGATCTCCGCGCCGCCGAGAAGTCTCGCAAGCTCGCCGGTCTGTTCCTGCTCATTCAGCTTTTGGATCTTAGTGGAAGTCATTCCGTTCTGCACCGATTTCCTGATTTCAAAGTGCGTATCAGCCATCGCGGCGATCTGAGGAAGGTGGGTGATGCAGAGAACCTGATGCTTTCTTCCGATGTAAGACAGGCGTTCCGATACTTTCTGGGCAGTTCTTCCGCTGATGCCGGTGTCAATCTCATCGAAGATCAGGGTAGGGATATCGTCCGTATCGGCGAGGACGGTCTTGATCGCCAGCATGATCCTTGAGAGCTCACCGCCGGATGCGACTTCGCCGAGCGGTCTTGGCGGGATACTTCCAGGGTTTGTGGAGATCAGAAACTCCACTTCGTCGGAGCCGGAGGCCGTGTAGTGGTCTGTGCGGTGGACATCGACCTGAAATTCCACATGGAGGAAATTCAGATCCCTGAGTTCCTCGGAAATCCGATTTTCGAGAACTTTTGCGGCTTTTTTCCGCTCTTCGGACAGGCGCCCGCAGAGAAGAGCGAGGACATGTTTCTGTTCTTCGAAGACTGCCTTTGCGGCGCGGGCCAGTTCTTCATAATTTTCAAGTTCTTCCAGGCGCTTTTTCTTTGCATCAAGACTTCGCAGGACTGCCTCCTCGGTTGAGCCATATTTCGCAGTCATCTGGCGGATCAGATCTAGACGCTCTTCCGTCTGCTGAAAGTCTTCCCCGGAAAATTCCATCTCATCCAGATAGCCGGAGATCGAACGACAGAGATCGGACAGGATACTTTCTGCATCGGAGAGACCGGATGCGATCCCGCTCAGCCGTTCATCGTAGGAGGAGACATTTTCTACCTCGTGGCAGGCCCGGCCGATCATATCGCTGTCAAGAACCTGGTATGCGGCCTGAAGACTTTCCATGATCTTCTGGCTGTGGGCATATTTGCGGAACTTTGCGGCCAGTTCTTCTTCTTCCCCCGGTCTTAAAGCGGCGTTCTCGATCTCAGTAATCTCGAAACGGATAAAGTCGAGTTCCCGCTTCCGGCTCTCGTCATCCAGAGAAAATCCGTCAAGTTTTCCTTTTAATTCCAGATATTTCCGATAGCTTTCCGCGACTTCTCTTCTCAGCATCCCTGTTTCTTTCCGGGAATATTCGTCGAGGATCTCCAGATGTTTCTGCCTGTGAAGGAGAGACTGGTGCTCATGCTGGCCGTGGATATCTAAAAGTTTTCCGGTTACAGCCTTTAAGCGGGCTGTCGTTACGGTTTCATCATTGATCCGGCTGATACTTCTCGTCGGAGTGATCTTTTTTGAGATAATGAGAAGTCCGTCATCATCCGGATATACATCCATCGACTTTAATTCTTCACGTTTTTTCTCATCGTCGACGGAGAAGGTAAGCTCGATATAGGCATAGTCCTCACCGCGGCGGATCATGTCCTTTGATGCTTTTGCACCCAGCGCGAGAGCGACAGAGCCGATAATAATTGATTTTCCGGCTCCGGTCTCACCGGTCAGAATATTTAAACCGTTTCCAAATTCTACATCTGCCTGTTCGATCAGGGCAAGATTCTTTACATGTAATCCAATCAGCATCCGGATTCCCCGCTTTCTGTAAGTCTATGAAAAATCAATAGAAACATTTGTTCGATTTCGTAAAACGAGTATAGCACACATCTGTTCGATTGTCCAGTGAAAATCGAACATTTGTTCCTGAAAAATACTCCGGTAAAAAATCGCAGCTTTGCCAGCTTTGCCGTTGCCCGGGTTCTTGCCACGGCATATTCAAGGTGATAGAATGAAAAAAATGATACATGAGGAGGAAAAGCATGAAAATCGCACTTGCGCAGATGCGTATGACCGGAAATGTACAGGAAAACCTGGAGAAAAGCCTGAAATTTTGTGATCTGGCAGAGGACTGTGATCTTCTTTTTTTCCCGGAGATCCAGTTGTCCCCGTTTTTTCCGCAATATGAAAAGCAGGATGCTGAAATGTATGTCATGGAAAAAAACGGGCAGGAGATCGCGGAACTTGCCGGTAAAGCAAAAGAACATCAGTATTATCTTTCGCCGAATGTCTATTTAAAACTTGAAAACCAGAAATATGATGCCTCCCTGTGGATCGGACCGGACGGCCGGATCCTGGATGTCGCAAAAATGGTCCATATCGCTCAGGCAGAACAGTTTTATGAACAGGATTATTATGCACCATCCGATGATGGATTTAAGGTTTTTGACACGCCGTTCGGGAAGATCGGGATCGTGATCTGCTATGACCGCCATCTTCCGGAAAGCATTCGGACCTGTACACTCATGGGAGCAGATCTGATCATCGTTCCTACTGCAAATACAAAGGCGGAGCCGATGGAGATGTTTGAGTGGGAGATGCGCGTGCAGGCAATGCAGAATCAGGTGTTTATCGCAATGTGCAACCGCGTCGGAGAGGAGGGAGAGATGGACTTTTCCGGTGAGTCCATCGTGATCCATCCGAATGGAAGTGTTCTAGCGAAAGCGGACGATACGGAGCAGCTTCTGGTGTGTGAAGTCGATCTTTCTGAGGCGAAAAAGCTGAAAAAGAAAGTTCCGTATCTTTCCACACGGAGACCGGAATGGTACAGAATCTGAAGAATGGAACAAAAGAAAACGGCCCACCCGAAAAATGGGTGAGCCGTTTCCTTTTCACAAGGTAGGGGCATTAAAAGAATATAGGTAACTATTCAGTAGGTCTGCGCACTTGCTGCGCTGACCGTAATAAAACACAGGCTTGAAGGCAAAAATCCCATCGGCAAAGCCGATTTTAAATGGATTTTTGCTCGTAACTTGCCATGCGTCCGAAGGAAATCTCCGGGGGAGATTTCTGTAGGTGTGAGGGTACTGAACAGTTACGATTACAGATATTTGGAAATCAGTGTCTTATACTCATCGACACCGATGAATTTCAGGTACTCGTTGAAAACCCTATGAAAAACTCCCGCCGCCGGATGTGCCATGTCCGGGGACGGGAGCTTTTCATTTTTTATGCAAGCGTCTTTAAAAAGGTGCTCAGCAGGTTTGCAGGGATCTGTCCGGGTGCGGATGCCTTTCCGGCCGTTCCGAAGGTCACGCAGGAGCCGACAAGCTGTCCGCAGATACGGCTGATCACTCCGGAAGGACTCATGGACATCGTGATCACCGGCGTCTCATTGTGTTCCTCCTTCATTGTCAGTGTTGCGTCGAGAAGTGTAAGGACATCGCGGTCACACTGCGGCATAACTGCGAATTTTACGATGTCGGCGCCGAGAGACTGCATCAGGCAGAGATTGTTCACGATGATGTTTTTGTCCGGTGTTGCCGTGAAGTCGTGGCGGGAGGCGACAACTTTTACTCCGACCCGGTGGGCGGCCGCGACGATCGTCTTCATCGTGTCTTCCCCGCAGGAGAGTTCCACGTCAACGAGATCGATGAGACCGCTGTCGATCACGGCGAGGATCGTCTTTGTGTAGCTCTCCGTATCGATCTCCATCATTCCGCCTTCCACGCTGGTACGGATCGTGAAGAGCACCGGAATATTCCCTAAAGCATTTCGAAATAAAGTCATTGCCTTAATCCGGACTTCGGGATCTTCCATACCGGTGTAGAAGTCCGCACGCCATTCGATCAGGTCAAACGGAGTATTTCGGATCAGGTTTACAGATTTTTTCAGGTCATCAAGATTTGTATCCGTAACCGGAATGCAGATCTTCGGCATCCCGTCACCGAGTTTTACATTTCTTACTTTTACGATTGCTCCCATAATGGATAACTCCCCCTGTTTATTTTAAATGTTCTTCTTTGTCGTTTTGCGGTTATGTTCCTAGTATATATATGGAAGAAAGAAAAGTCAACACTTGCACGCGTTAAAGTTTCGAAATTTAAAGCAACGTATTAATAGGAACGATCAATTCACGGAAACTGAGAAACAGCATCGATGGATCGGAAAATCGCGCAAAGACCCGTTAAATAAATAACAGACGTTTTTCCGGAAACCATGTTTTATTCCTGCATTTTATACGCCAATTTTTACCATTCATACACGATTTTGTGCAGTTTGCACGAACCCCATTGTGCCATAGTCAGGTTTACGTTAAAATTTAGACATGAAATGTGAAATATTTATAAATAATATGAAGCATTTGGAAAGTGGGTATTGTAACAGCCTGCGGGTAACAGGCGTTACGGGTAAACAAAAAGAAGGAGAGGTAAACAGTATGAGATTAGTGAAAAGAATCACAGCAGCAGCTATGGCACTCACAATGACAGCAGCTCTTGCAGGATGCGGCAGCAGCTCCGGCAGTACATCTACAACAGCAGCAGCTGACACAACAGCGGCAGCCGTAACTGAGAAAGCGGCGGATGGTTCCAGCGCAGAGGCAGGCAGCACGTCCGTGAGCATTGACAGGGCGAAAGAGTTTGTCACAGTCGCAACCGGTCCTACGAGTGGCATCTACTACCCGATCGGCGGCGCATTCGCAACTGCATTAGGAAATGCAGGATATAAGACATCCGCACAGGCAACCGGCGCTTCCGTTGAGAACATCAACCTGATCTTAAACGGTGAGGCAGAGCTTGCGATCGCAATGCAGGACTCCGTCGTACAGGCATATGAGGGCTTTGGTGCGTTTGAGAAGGCAGAGCCGGATCTGAGAGCCATGATGAGACTCTGGCCGAACTACGTACAGCTCGTAACCGTGGCAAGCACAGGCATCAAGAGCGTTGAGGACTTAAAGGGCAAGAGAGTCGGTATCGGTGCTCCGAACTCCGGTGTTGAGTTAAATGCGAGAATGATCTATGAAGCATACGGCATGACATATGAGGATAGTGATGTTGACTATTTATCCTACGGCGAAGCGATCGACCAGATGAAAAACGGTCAGTGCGACGCGGCATTCGTTACCTCCGGTCTTCCGAACGCAACCGTCAGCGAGCTGGCATTCAGCTACGATATGGTGATTGTTCCAATCGACGGCGAAGGCAGAGACAACCTGATCGAGAAGTATCCGTTCTTCTCCGCAAGCACGATCCCGGCCAATACATACAACAACAAAGAGGACGTGGAGAGCGTATTCGTTTACAATATCATGCTTGTAAATAAGGACGTATCCGATGACATGGTCTACGATATGCTTGACTGTATCTTCTCCGACGATGGAATCGCTACCATCAAGGCATCCCACAACACAGCAGACAAGAACATCGATGTTTCCTTCGGTGTTGACGATGTAAAGATCCCGCTTCATGACGGTGCTGCGAAGTGGTGGCAGGATCACGGTTATGAGACTCCTGAGAACTAAATTAAAAATCCTGATTCCGGTTCTTCTGGTAATCACAGCAATCTCTGCTGCCGTGTTCGCATGGCAGCAGAAAAAAATTCTGGTGATCGAAGAGCTTGAAACCGGAAATGTTTACCGGGAGATTCCGGTAAAGATCGGTGACGAGCTTTCCTTCCAGTGGGAACATTCCTTTGAGCATATTCCGTGGTACGAGTATTACGAGATACAGAAAGACGGAAGATTCATTCTCCACACCATCGCGGTCGCGGGCTTCGGCGCCGGAATTCCGGCAGAGATGGACTGCAAATACCGCTACGAAGACGGACTCGTCTACATGGATGAGATCGAAAGCGTCTTTCCGCAGTTCAACTGGATCAATTCCCAGACAGCCCTGAAGAACATCAAGGTGAATGGCGAGCTCCTGATTCAGGGTTCTGACATGCCGCATCACGTAAAAATGGTGCTGAGGATCCGGAATGGTTTTGAAAAATAAGAAAAGGAAACTGCTGAAGAAACATCGACAACAACTCTGACAACGAAGGGAAGGGAAATCTGTATGAGCGAAAAAGAGAAAAACATCGTCCCCAGTACAGCGGAAGCAGAGATGAGCGAGGAAGAAAAACAGAAACTCCTCGAGCAGTTTGATAAAGAGAGCAAGACGAGAAAGTTTGGATCCCCGGTATTAAAGAAAGCTTACCGGGTATTCGCGATCATCGTTACCTTATATCATCTGGTTTTCGCATCCGGTCTTTACATGCCGGAAACATTAAAACATCGTTCCATCCATGTCGGCATGATCCTGATTCTTGCCTTCATGCTTTATCCGGCTACGAAAAAAGCGAGCCGCAAAGTGATCGCATGGTATGATTATGTATTTATCGCATTGTCAGCCGCAGTTCCGATCTATATGTGCGTAGATTATGTAAACATCATCAACCGTGCCGGAAAGCCGGACATGATGGATGTCGTGATCGGTACCCTCTTAACCCTGGTCGTTCTGGAGGCAACGAGACGTGTCTGCGGCATGGCTCTCCCGATCATCTCCATTATCTTTATGATCTACAGCTTAATGGGCACGAAGCAGGGACTCATCCCGATCGATGTCCCGGGCATCTTCCTCCACAGAGGATATACATGGCAGAAGTTAATGAGCCACTTCTTCTCGAACACGGAAGGTATTTACGGATCGTCGGTCAACGTCGCGTCCACCTACATCTTCCTCTTCATTGCCTTCGGTGAAGTCATGAACAAGTGTGGCATGGGTCAGTTCTTCAACGACTTCGCAAACGCCATCGCAGGCGGCACAAAGGGCGGCCCGGCAAAGGTAGCAGTCGTTGCTTCCGGTCTTCTCGGAATGATCAACGGTGCAGCTGTAGCCGTCGTTGTTACGACCGGTTCCTTCACGATCCCGCTTATGAAAAAATCCGGCTATGACGACGAGTTCGCAGGTGCCGTTGTTGCGACCGGTTCTGTCGGCGGACAGCTGATGCCGCCGGTTATGGGTGCTGCCGCATTTATCATGGCAGATACTCTTGGCATGAAGTACAACGAACTTCTTTTATCCGCGATCATCCCGGCAGTCATCTACTACATGGGCATCCTGTTCCAGATCCAGATGAGGGCTGAGAAGATGGGAATGCAGGGAACCCCGAAGGATCAGCTTCCGAAGATGTCCCAGGTCATGAAGGAGTACGGTCATCTGGCACTCCCGATCATCTTCCTCGTTTACATGCTGTTCTTCTCTGGAAAGACGGTTATCATGGCTGCGTTCTATACGATCGTATTCACGATCATCGTGGCGCAGTGCAGAAAGAATACGAGAATGACCTTCCAGGATATTCTTGATGCGATGGTAGCGAGCGCGAAGTCTACCGTATCCGTAGCGATCGCCTGCGCCTGCGTTGGTATCATCGTTGGTTCCTGCTCGATCACAGGTTTCGCCCTGAACATGGCAAATACCATCATCAGCATCGGCGGAAAGAGCCTGATGTTCACACTGGTATTCACAATGATCACCTGCATGATCTTAGGTATGGGTCTTCCGAGCATCCCGTCCTATATCATTACATCCACGATCGCAGCTCCGGCTCTGGTACAGCTTGGTATCCCGGCCCTGGTTGCCCATATGTTCTGCTTCTACTTCGCAATGTTCGCAAACCTGACACCGCCGGTTGCCCTTGCAGCTTTTGCGGCAGCAGGTATCGCAGGCGGAAGTCCGATGAAGACAGGATGGGCATCCGTAAAGCTTGCGCTTGCAGGATTCATTCTTCCGTACATGTTTGTATACAATACAGACCTTCTGCTGCTTGATACTCCGCTTGCAAAAGCGATTCAGGTTGCAGTAACTGCTGCAGTTGGTGTATTCTTAATCAGTACAGCAGTCGAAGGTTTCCTGTTCACAAAGGTCAACATCGTATTGAGAATTGCCAGCCTCATTGGCGCTTATCTCCTGATCGACAGCGGTCTTGTGACAGATATCGCAGGTATCGTGATCTGCGCAGTTGTATTTGTATTCCAGAAAGCAGCTGCAAAGAAGAGTGCACCGGCGGCAGCGTAGACCTTCATAGATAACCGGTGAACACACAGGGACTGCTGCAGAAAATTTACTGCGGCGGTCCCTGTTTTTCTATATGTGTTCGTTAAAACACGCCGGGTCAGGCGTCAGACAGTTGTGATCCATGCTACGCGCAGACATTCCGAAATAGAGGTTTTGTGCAGATTGCAATAACCACTGCGGACAGATATAGAAAAACAGGGATCGTCAGAGACAGGAGGAAACAACATGCTGCTTGATGTTATTTACAGTATCTGCTTTAACATCTGCCTATTGGTAGTGCTCGCCTTCATGATGACGAAGATGGACTTTGTCCAGAGACTTCTATTAAATGAAGAGGGCGGAAGTGAGGAAGGAAGAGGAGAGAGCGTCTGGCAGAGGCTCTGGGAAAAGGTGCTTCTCGGTGTAATCTTCGGCGTCTTCTGCATCATCTCTGATTACATTGGGATTCAGGTGACAGGGGCGCTGCCGAATGCCCGGGTGATCGGTGTCCTGTCCGCCGGATTTCTTGGCGGTCCTGTCTCCGGCTTTATCACGACGATGATCGCGGCGACCCACCGGTATCTGATCTTCCCTGAGCGGATCTCCACGGTGGCCTGTGTGCTCTCCGCGGTCATCCATGGGATCATCGGTTCCTTTATCGGCTGGAAGAAGAAGGAAAACCGCCAGTACTCGAATACATTTCTGCTGGGAGTCACGTTCATTTCCGAGATGATCCATATTGTTCTGATCCTGCTTCTCACCCGGCCGTTTGATGCGGCCGTTGAGATCGTAAAGATCGTGATCGTTCCGATGGTGATCATCAATTCCGTCGGCATGGTAATCTTCTTTAATGTTTTTAAATCGATCTTCAATACGGAGGACTTAAAGGTTGCATCGAAGGTTTCCCAGTCGATGAGGATCGCGGAGCGGTGTACCCCGTATCTGGGTTCTGTGGAGAATGACCGGAAGACTGCGGGAAAGATCATCGACATTATTATGGAAGAGTACCACTGTCAAGGCGCGGCACTGATCGATGATATGAAATTTCTGGCAAGGAGCGGGGCATTTTCCAGTATCGTTCTCACAGAGAATAATTATCCGAGACTTTTATCTGCGACAAAGACCTTTAAGACGACGAGGATCAGCCGCGTGCCTTTACCGGAGGACGGATTTTATCCTCTTTATAAGGAGAATGTGATCATATCTGCGCCGATCCTCCTCGATGAGGGAAAGGTTCTGGCGCTTGTGATGCTGGTGAAGAAAAATGCATATTCCTATCGGGCGGACATTGAATTTGTCACGGGACTCGCGAACCACTTCGCGATGCAGATCAAGCTTTCGGAGATGGAGAAACAGAAGGAAGAGCTGAGAAAAGCGGAGCTTCGGACCCTGCAGTCCCAGATCAATCCGCACTTCCTGTTCAATTCATTAAATACGATCTCCTATTTCTGCCGGGAAAAGCCGGAGAAGGCGAGGGAGCTCTTACTGGCACTGAGCTCCTATTTCCGCAGCATGCTGGAGGATACCGATTATATGGTAACGCTGGACACGGAGTTAGAGCATGTAAAAGCCTATACGATGCTTGAGGAGGCGCGGTTTGAAAAACGTCTCTCGATCGAGATCAATGCGGATCCGGAGGCGCTGCGAAGCTGCGTGCCGAACCTGATCTTACAGCCCATCGTGGAGAATGCGGTCCATCACGGGGCAATGCAGAGGGAAAAAGGAGTCGGAAAGGTCATCGTAAACGTAAAACGGGAGGAACGATCCACGAGGATCGATGTGATCGACAACGGACCGGGAATGGACTACCGGATCGTCCAGAGCCTGTACGGCGGGGAAAAAGTGGAACACACAGGAATCGGAATGATGAACGTGCAGCAGAGACTGATCTCCTTATACGGAAAGTCCTACGGACTCCAGATCGTGACAAGTGAAGAAGGGACGGACGTGCGGATGAACATTCCGGACAGCGCGGCTGGAAGCGCACAGCAGGAGAAAATGATCGGCTGACGATCTTCCGAAGAACAGATGACAGCAGCCTGCTGTTTGGAACAGCGGAGTTTTTGACAGAACATGGGAGGCATGAGGTATGAGAATAGCAGTAGTTGACGATGAGCGCCCGGCAAGAAGCGAACTTAAATATCTGGTAGAGCAGTGTGAGCCGGATGCGGAGATCGCGGAGGCCGACGGGAGCGAAGAATTTCTTGCAATGCTGGAGAATGAGACCTTTGATGTGTGTTTTGTGGATATCAATCTGGGCGGCATGAACGGCACTACGCTGGCATCCATGATAAAGAGAAAGCAGCCGGACACGCTGATCATCTTTGCCACTGCGTTCCAGGAATACGCGGTAAAGGCCTTTGAGATCGGGGCGGTGGATTATCTCTTAAAACCCTTTGACTATGAACGCGTCAAACGGGCGATGGAGCGGATCCATGAACACATAAAGGAAAAGGCCGCCGGTCCCGGATATGAAATCGGAAAGATCATGGTGAACACGGGCTCCAGCTTTCAGGTCGTTGATGTGGCAGATATCGTATTCATTGAGACGGAAAAGCGTTCCTGCAAGATCCATATGAAGGACGGATCCTTCTATCTGCAGAACGAGTCACTGAACAATTATGAGACTCACCTGAAAAAGAGCCGGTTCTTCCGGATCCACAAGAGCTACCTGATCAATCTGGATTATGTGAAGGAGATGCAGGTGAGCTACAATAATGGATATTGTGTGAAGATGAAGTACTATGATGCTGAGGCACTGCCCATCGGTCGGACCCAGGTGAAGGAATTTAGACAGATTTTTGAAAAATAGAAATAATTAGAACAACAAAGCAAATATTGAAAAATAAAGATCCCGCTAAAAGCCAGAACGTACAGATATTGTACGGAGGAAGGTTTCGGCGGGATCTTTAAATATCACAAAAAATTCACATACCTCCCTTGACATTGAAAATTAGATATGTTACATTACAAATAGAACAGCGAGGTGGTGAATATGTCATCGACAAAGAGAGATTATTATGATGTGCTGGGCATCTCGAGAGATGCGGATGCTGCGGCAATTAAACGTGCATATAGAAAATTGGCAAAGAAGTATCATCCGGACTCCAATCCTGGCGATAAGACGGCGGAGCAGATGTTTAAGGATGTAAATGAGGCTTACGACGTTTTGAGTGATCCGAAGAAGAAGAAGCTTTATGACCAGTTTGGACATGCTGCTTTTGATGAGACGGCAGGTTACGGACAGGGCGCCGGAGCAGGTGCCGGTGGTTTTGGCGGATTCGGCGGCTTCGGAAACGGTGCCGGCGGAGCATACCGGTCCGGATCCTTCCGTTCCGGAGATGGAACGTATCATGAATTCCATTTTGAGGGCGGTGACGGGGATGATATCTTCGGTGATCTGTTTGGAAATATGTTTGGCGGCAAAGGAAGAGCTGGCAGCGCTGGCTTTGGCGGTTCCGGCTTCCATGGCTTTGGCGGCGGAAATGGATTTTCCGGTTCAGGATTTTCTGACCGCGGCAACGACTTAAACGCGGAGGTCCAGATAACCTTCGATGAAGCCGTTCATGGCTGCGAAAAGACCATCACAATCCAGAACCCGAACCAGCCTGGCAGCAGGCCGCAGACGTTGAAGGTTAAGATCCCGGCAGGTATCGAGACCGGAAAGAGCATCCGTCTTGCAGGTAAAGGAATGCCGGGAACCGGCGGCGGTGCCGCTGGTGATCTGCTTCTTAAGATCACAGTCGGCGAAAAGCCGGGCTGGACGAGAAAGGGCATGGATGTCTACAGCGATGTGGAAGTTCCGTTCACCACGGCCGTCTTCGGCGGTGAGACTCTTGTCCACACGTTATACGGAGATGTGGTCTGCAAGATCAAAGCCGGAACCCACTCCGGCACAAAGATCCGTCTCCGCGGCAAAGGTATCGTTTCCTTAAAAGACCCGTCACTCCACGGCGACCAGTATGCCGTCGTAAGGATTCAGGTTCCAGATGACTTAAGTCCGGAGGCAAAGCAGAAGCTTAAGGAGTTTGAGGATATCTGCAGGCGGGATGGAAGATTCCATGCGGCATAAATAAAGAAAAATTAAAGAGATCCGGGATTCCATCATGCATGGATGGTCTCCCGGATCTTTTTGATGAATATGGATAATTATTTCCCAAAAGAATCAATGTATTCTCTCGCAGTGATCTGATCCAGATCAAAATTTTTACATATTTGTTCCAGAATAGTATCATCGCTTAAATGGAATTCTCTTCCCATGTGAATCATTGATAAAGAAAAAAGAGCAGGACTCCCAAAATGGAATCCTGCTCTGATACAATTCACACGGTTAATTATTTGATCACATGGATCCAGCCTTCCGGTGCCTCGATGTGGCCCATCTGGATGCCTGTTAATGTGTCGTAGAGCTTCTGGATCACCGGACCCATCTTCTCCATTCCGCTTGGGAAGCAGATCTCGTTGCCGTGGTCTACGATCTTGCCGACCGGGGAGATAACAGCTGCGGTACCGCAGAGACCGCACTCAGCGAAATCTTTTACTTCTGTAAACGGAACCGGACGCTCCTCTGTCTTTAAACCGAGGTAATGCTCAGCAACGTAGAGGATGGAGCGGCGTGTGATGGACGGAAGGATAGAGTCGGACTTCGGTGTTACGACTGTGCCGTCTTTTGTAACGAAGATGAAGTTTGCTCCGCCTGTCTCCTCAACATAGGTTCTTGTAGCAGCGTCGAGATACATGTTCTCATCATAGCCCTGTTTGTGAGCATCAACGATGGCATGTAAGCTCATTGCGTAGTTTAAGCCGGCTTTTACATGGCCTGTTCCGTGAGGTGCTGCGCGGTCGAAGTCTGTGACACGGATCGTGATCGGCTTAGCGCCGCCCTTGAAGTACGGGCCGACCGGTGTACAGAACGCGCGGAACTGGTACTCGGTTGCCGGTTTCACACCGATAACCGGGTTTGTACCGAACATATACGGACGGATGTAAAGAGTTGCGCCGGAACCATACGGCGGAACGAAATCAGCGTTTGCTGCAACCAGCTTTGTGATCGCGTCAATGAAGCGCTCCTTCGGGAACTGCGGCATCTCAAGTCTTGCTGCGGAGTTCATCATACGTTCAGCGTTTAAGTCCGGGCGGAAGGTTACGATGTGACCGTCCTCCGTTGTGTATGCCTTTAAGCCCTCGAAGCAGGTCTGCGCATACTGGAATACGCATGCACACTCGTTTAAGGTGATCATATCATCAGTTGTAAGAGTCCCCTCATCCCAGGAACCATCTTTGAAGTTGGATACATATCTGTAATCAGTTTTGATGTAACCGAATCCGATATTGGACCAGTCGATCTCTTTCTTTGCCATTGGAAATTCCTCCATTCTGCCGTCAGACCGGCATTGTATTTTTTGCCGCCGGGGTCAGGCGGTAATGTCTTTTTACTGCGGTACTGTTTCGATGCAATGTACAGTTACCGTGTTTTCTATTATAAGTATTTAAGATTTATCCTGCAAGTTCTTTATGGCAAAAAGATGAAAAAAATATGGGAAAATGGGAGAAATAATGCTACAATATAACCTTAAGGAATAAAGAATATTCCGCAGATTTATTCAGCATGCCCGCAGAGGCCAGACGCCTGCTATAAGAGTGAGTGACGGAGCTGGAACTGACGGACATGTGGCCGGAATCTTTCGGGGCAGACAGACGGATACCGGAGATATGTGGAAAAGAAAAAAGCTGGGGAAAGGCAGAAATAACAATGGAACAAAAGAAAAACAGACTGCACTACGCCTGGTTCATCCTCGCGGGCTGCTGCATCCTGCAGGGGGCGACTCTGGGACTCATCAACAACTGTGCCGGTGTCTTTTACTCCCCGATCTGCAAAGAACTGGGATTTGAGCTGGGAAAACTTACGATGTACCGGATGCTCTACTGCATCAGTTCTGCTTTGGCGCTGCCATTTGTGGCGACAAGCTTTCGGAAACATGATGTGCGGATCGTGATCAGCATTGCAGCTGTCATATACGGAGGCTGCGCGGCCCTCATGGGTACCTTCCATGAACTGTGGCAGTGGCATTTGACAGGCATCATTCAGGGAATTGCCTCGTCCTTCGTCTGCATGATCCCGGCGCCGATCATTCTTGGAAACTGGTTTAAGAAAAAGACCGGAACGGCGGTGGGAATCTCCGCGGCGTTCTCCGGTCTCGTCGGCATGATCGGCAGCAGCTTTCTTGGAATGGCGATCCCGGCATTCGGATGGAGGGTGAGCTATGTGGCGGTTGGAATCGTCAGTATCGCGCTGGTCCTCCCAATCTCCCTGTTCGTTCTCCGCTGCAAGCCGGAAGAGATGGGACTTCTTCCTTACGGGGCAGAGGATGTGGAGCAAAGGTCTGTATCAGACGCATCAGCGCCCGCATCCGGGGAAAACGGGATTACGTTAAAAGAATTGCTGCGTCAGCCGGAATTTTATATTGCCGTGGGTGCATACTGGACCAGTGTGTCATGCGCGTACCTGAATTCCTTCCTGACGCCCTGTGGGATCGCAGCCGGCCTTACGCTGCAGGCGGCGGCCATGATGACGAGTATCTCCCTTCTCGGAAATATGTCCAGCAAACTGATCCTCGGAAAGGTCAGTGACAGTCTTGGAATCATAAAGACCTTCGAATTTTCCATTGCGCTGGCGTTCTTTGGTCATGTGCTGCTGTTCATAGGTTCCCCGAAGACTGTGATGGCAGGTTCTCTGTTCTTCGGCGTGACATTGCCGCTTTCCTCGGTCATGATGCCGTTATTCTGCAGGATCTTCTGGAAGGGCGAGACATACAGCACGGCGTACGCTTACTCCACCATGGTGGGAACGCTTCTCGGCGCCCCGTTCAACATGTGGTTTGGAACATTCTATGACATAACAGGGGATTACAGGCTGACTATCGGGGTGAGCGCTGCGATGCTTGTTATGTTAACCTTCCTCATTATGCTTGAGGGAACTCGTCTGAAACGGATGAAGTCTGAAACGTCTCCTTCGCAAGCTCGATAAAGGCGTCCATCTCACCGGTGTGCCATTTGTCTTTGTGATAGAGGACCTGACGGTAGAGCTCCATGTGGAAATCCTTTACCGGCAGGATCGAGAGAATACCGGATTCCACTTCATGCCTTACGGCAAACTCCGGGAGAAATGAGATCCCGGCATTCTGTTTTAACATATTGATAATGAATTCAGTGTTTCCTATTTCCAGGAAAGGCTTGATCTCCTTTCCGAGAGATGCCAGATACCGGTCAAGAACGAACCGGTAGCTGGCATTTTTTTCGGTCAGGAGGAATGGGTGGCTGATGACCGAGGCAAGGTCTGTGGAATCGTTTTTTGCCAGCGTGTGGACGGAGGAAGAGACAAAGGAGATATTTTCCGGCGCTTCCAGAACTTTTATAAAACGCTTGTCGTCAATGGGCTGGTCGAGGAGATAGACCAGATCGATAGAGTTCTTGTTCATGCGGTCCAAAAGAACATCCGGGGAGTCCAGAACGATGCTCACGGAGACGTTCGGGTAAAGCTGATGGAATTTCTTTAAAAGATCCGGAAAGATGGATTCACAGATGGATTCAATGGTTCCGATGGTGAGGTCACCGGAGAGATCTGTGGAGGCGGAAACAGCTTTTTTCGCGTCGGCGACGGTGCCAAGGATCGTCACGGCATAGCGGTAAAAGATTTCCCCGTGATGAGTCAGGACCGTCTTTTTTCCGAGGCGGTCAAAGAGATGGATGCCGAGTTCCTCCTCTAACTGCTTGATCTGGACCGTGACGGCGGCCTGGGAATAGCCTAACGCCTCGGCGGCTTTTGAAAAACTTTGCTTTTGCGCGATCTGTAGAAACGTGCGGATCTCTCGAAGTTCCATGGCGGCTTCCTTTCTTATCTATAAAAATTTATAAACGATCTGTTTAAAACGTTCAATTTTACTTTTAGTACTTCTTATGATACGCTAAGAATATAGAAATTGCAAGAAAATAGCAGGATAGAATGCGAATTTTCAGGATGTGAGACTCGGAGTCATGAATGGCGGGCGGAAAAAGTGATCCGATCGGCAGAAAAGAACGGAGAAAGGACGGATACAATGGAGAAAAGCGATATTAGATATCAGGCATATGTGAGTATTCTGGAAGAGGAGCTGAAGCCGGCGATGGGATGTACGGAGCCGATCGCCATCGCTTACTGCGCGGCAGTCGCGAGAGAAGTGCTCGGCGGACTCCCGGAGAAGGTGAAGGTAGGAGCCAGCGGCAGCATGATCAAGAACGTAAAATCCGTGATCGTCCCGAATACGGATCATTTAAAGGGAATCCCGGCGGCGGCGGCGGCAGGAATCGTTGCAGGTGATCCGAAAAAGGAACTTGAGGTCATAGCGTCTGTTACAAAAGAGCAGATCACGGCGATGAAGGAATTCCTTCAGACGACCCCGGTGGAAGTGGAACATATTGATAACGGCATCACCTTTGATATTATTGTGACACTGACACGCGGAACAGATACCAGCATGGTCCGCATCGCAAATTATCACACGAATGTGGTACATATTGAAAAGAACGGAGAAGTCATCAGGGATATCCCGGTGAATGGTGAGGAGGAGGAAGGTCTTACGGACCGCTCACTGCTCGATATGGAGCATATCTGGGACTTTATCCACACAGTGGATGTGAATGATATCAGAGAGGTTCTGGAGCGCCAGAAAACCTACAATATGGCGATCGCCAGAGAGGGAATGCGTGGGAAGTATGGATCCAACATCGGCGCACTTCTTCTTGATATGAATGGAAATGATGTTCGTACACGAGCGAGAGCCATGGCGGCAGCCGGATCCGACGCACGAATGAACGGATGTGAGCTTCCGGTTATCATCAACTCCGGCAGTGGAAATCAGGGAATCACGGCTTCTGTTCCGGTCATCGTATACGCAACGGAGCTGGGAGTCGATGAGGATACCATGTACCGGGCGATGGCACTCTCAGATCTCACGACGATCCACCAGAAGACGCCCATCGGAAGACTATCCGCTTACTGCGGCGCAGTCAGCGCGGGCGCGGGTTCCGGAGCAGGGATCGCGTATCTCTCCGGAGCGTCCTATGATGAGGTGGTCCACACCGTGATCAATGCGGTCGCCATTATTTCTGGTATGGTCTGTGACGGCGCGAAAGCGTCCTGCGCGGCAAAGATCGCTGAGGCGGTGGACGCGGGGATCATCGGCTACTATATGGCAAAGCGTGGTCAGAACTTTGATGACGGCGACGGAATCGTGACGGCCGGGATCGAGGCGACGATCCGCAACGTGGGACGTCTCGCAAAAGAGGGAATGAAGGAGACGAATGATGAGATCATCAACATTATGATCGGGAGCTGAGGTCTGTCATCCCGTGTGAATTAAGATATGAAAGTATGGTTTCGGAGTGTTGTCCAGGTGACGGCACTCCGTTTTTGCTTGTAACTATGAAGGTACTGAATAATTACGTATAAGGTTTTTTCTGCGGGAAATAACCTTAGCTTGATAAAGAATAACAAAGAAGTAGAAAGATATAGCAAAAAATGATACATTATATACAAGAAAAGCCGCAGGAATGTGCGGCTTTCAGAAACTCTTTTCAGCAGCGATGCGCGGGAAGAGAGATAGAAAAATGAGGGAGGGAAGAACATGAGCTATGATATCAATCTGAAACATCTGGAATACTTCATCAAGGTGGCGAGACTTGGTTCCATCAACAAGGCGGCCCAGATGCTCTATGTTTCCCAGTCTCATCTTGGAAAGATCATTCATGACCTGGAGGAGACCATTGGGGCGCCGCTCTTAAACAGGAGCCGTCAGGGCGTGTCGCTGACTCCCGAGGGAAATGAGTTTTTGGAGCGGTCGGTGCGGATCTTAAAGGAAATGGAAGGAATGCACCTGCGGCCATTAAAGGAGATGGAGAAGACAGAGCCCCTGGCGGTGTCCATGACAAAGTTCTCCCATGTGATGGAGAGCTTTATCACTATCGTGCGACGGTACCAGGATCAGCCGGAATTCACCCACCGCCTGTATGAGGGGCAGTTGGAGGACGTCGTCGAGGATGTGGTCTCCGGTCGGGCCGACATCGGAATTTTCCATTTCGACAGCCAGAGACATGAGGAGATCCAGGTGATGGCGGCGGCGAAAGGCCTTACATACCGGTTCCTCTCTTATGTGGAACCGCAGATCGTGATCTCAAAGGATCATCCGCTCGTCCGGGAGAAGAAGCCGATGACGAGGGAGAATCTTGCGAATTACGGATTTATCCGCTATATGGGGCTGTATGACGATATTCTCTCCAATATCCTCGGACCAAATGAGGATGGAGGAAGTACGGGAAAGAAGAAGGAGATTTATGTGACAGGGCGTGCGACGCTCATGAACCTGATCTCACAGACGGATTTTTACAGCATCGGAATCCATGACTTCGACAAGCAGCTGTCGGATTTCCGGGCAGTTTCCGTGCCGATTCCGGGGTGCGAGGTGAAGCTGGAATTCGGGTATGTGACACTTGCGGATGTGCCGATCTCCGGGATTGGGGAAGAGTTTTTGAAGGAAGTAAGAGAGCGGCTTGAGAGGGGACAGGACGTTTAAAATATGAGAAAATGCACGGAAAATGTGCTGATAAGAGTTTCCTGCAAAGTATGGAAAGTGCGGCAGCAGGAGTGGAAGGTTATAGAGGAAAGGAGTAAACAAAAGTTATGTTTCAGGATCTGATCAATGAGGCGCTGGAAACGGGACGCCCATACATCAAAGAGGGAGAGGTTGCGACCTATATTCCGGAGCTTGGAAGAGCGGACAAGAATAAGCTTGGAATCAGTATTTTCTGCCGGGATGGAAGCCGGTTCTCCTGCGGGGATACGAAGGACCGGTTCAGCATCCAGAGTATTTCGAAGGTCATCAGCCTTGCAGTAGCACTTGAGGTCTGCGGGTTTGACATGGTGTTTGAGAATGTGGGAATGGAGCCGTCGGGGGACGCGTTCAACTCCCTGATCAAGCTTGAGGGATCCAACAGTCATCCATACAATCCGATGATCAACTCCGGTGCCATCGCGGTGGCGAGCTTTATCGAGCCGAAGGTATCGTTTGGGGAGATGCTGGAGCTTGCGAGGTGTTTCTGTCAGGATGACGGGATCGTTCTGGATGAGAAGGTCTACCGCTCGGAGATGTCGACGGTGGCGAGAAACCGCGCCATCGCCTACCTTTTAGAGAGCAAGGGCGTGATCAATGGGAATGTGGAGGAAGCGCTGGATTTCTATGTGAAAATGTGCTCGCTGAGTGTGACGGCGGAAAGCCTTGCGGGATTGGGACTTCTGCTCGCGAATGACGGAGTGGATCCGTCCGGAAAGCGGCTGCTGAATTCCGATACCGTGAGAGTCGTGAAGACGATCATGCTGACCTGCGGCATGTATGACGGGTCCGGGGAATTTGCGGTCCGCGTGGGAATTCCTTCTAAGAGCGGTGTCGGTGGCGGACTGCTGTCTGTTGTTGACGGGAAGATGGGAATCGGAATCTATGGTCCGTCCCTGGACGCAAAGGGAAACAGCATTGCTGGGAGAAAAATCCTGCAGTTCCTTTCCTCACAGATGAAATTGCATATTTTTGCGAAGAAAGACTGAGCAGTTTTTTGATGAAGGGTAACAGTTCATCAGGTTACGATGAAAGTATGAAAGTGGTACGGGACCCAGGGGAAAATGGGCGGACGGAAACTTTCTTCTTTAGAGAAAAATTAGGAAGGGGAGGTATTAAGAGAGAAAATCAGGCAGAAGTTTGGGCTGATGATCACACAAAGATGTAGGTTGTCGCAAGCGACCGCGCTCGGCACGAGAATGTGTCGAGGCACATTCTTCTTCGGGGATAATGAAATGTGCGGTCCTGGCAAAATTTTCTGAAAAAATGATTGTAAATACGGATAACTTACAGTAAAATTTTGGGGTAACAAAAAAGAAAAAAGAGGGGTAACAACACATGTACGATTTGTATGGGGCACTGATCGGGAATCTCAGTAATTATCTTTACACATACATCCTGATCATTTTACTTGTTGCAGGCGGAATTTACTTTACGGTCCGCACAAAGTTTGTTCAGTTCCGCTATTTAAAGGAATCCTTGCGGGTCGTTCTCGCACCGAGTGAGGATGACAAGGCGATCTCGTCTTTTCAGGCACTTATGGTTTCGACGGCATCCCGTGTGGGAACCGGAAATATCGCAGGCGTATCTACTGCGATTTGTCTCGGCGGACTCGGATCATTATTCTGGATGTGGCTTACAGCGCTTCTGGGAATGTCCACTGCTTTCGTGGAGGGAACTCTGGCTCAGATCTACAAACGCCGTTCCGATGACGGCGGATGCTATGGCGGCCCGTCCTACTATATCGATCAGGCGATCGGAAAGCACTGGCTTGGGATCCTGTTCGCAGTATTTATGATCCTGACCTACATGGTTGGCTTTAATCTGGTTGCGTCCTTTAACATTGCGGATGCGCTCCGGGTAGTTCCGGGATATGCGGAGCATGAGAATCTTGCAAAGTGGATCATCGGCGCTGTGCTTGCGGTCCTGTTCTTTATATGCATCAGCGGCGGCGGAAAGCAGATCGCGGGGATTACAGAGAAGGTTGTTCCATTTATGGGATTCTTCTACATTGCGGTTGCAATGTTCGTGATCGTGACCCATATCACACTTCTCCCAGGAGTGTTCGCAGAGATCTTCCGCAACGCGTTTGATGTGAAAGCAATTTTCGGCGGATTTACGGGGTCTGCGGTCATGCTTGGTATCAAGAGAGGTCTTTTCTCTAACGAAGCCGGTGTTGGTGCAGCTGCGTGTGCGGCTGGTTCCGCGGGTGTTTCCCATCCGGTAAAGCAGGGACTTGTTCAGGTGCTTTCTGTATTCCTTGATACCTGTATGATCTGTACAGCGACTGCGATGCTGCTGCTCTGCTCTGGTGTGGAGCCGGATGCGGATATGGCCGGAATGGCCTATGTGCAGGCGGCTATGAACAGCACACTCGGCAAGTTTGGTGTTGTGTTTATTACAGTTTCCCTGTTCCTGTTTGCATTTACGACCCTGCTTGGAAACTTCTATTATGCGGAGACAGGGCTTGCGTATCTTTGCGGCATGACTCCATCTAATGGGGCAAAGTGGGGCATGAGGATCGTTGCTGCGGTGGTTGTGTGCGTCGGCGCTACGATGAAGCTTGGTATTGTCTGGGATACAGCGGATGTGCTGATGGGCTTCATGGCGCTGATCAATGTGCCGGTGATCGTTATTCTCCTGAAGCCGGTACTGCGGTGTCTTGAGGATTATACAGAGCAGAAAAAGGCCGGAAAGAATCCGGTGTTTAAGGCGGAGCATATTGGACTGAAGGAGAAGGTGGACTTCTGGAATTAGGGACGATATTTCCGGGAATGGAATCAGATATGGAAATGGGTGAAGGGCAGCCGCAAGGCTGTCCTTTGTTTTTGGGTTGGGAGCGACGATTTTGGCGTGAGTACGCTGCCGGTCTGCCTCCAGTCCCAGACGCCGGGTATTTCCCAGGCGGTTCCTCTAAGCTCCCGGAAGAATGCTAAGGGCGGTGGTCAGTCGGCACAACTCGCCTTCGGCTCAGACAAGTGCCGCCTGTCCACCAACGCATTCTCCCGCGAGCGAAGAGGAAACCATGCCCGGAAAATAATGCGTCTGAGCCTGGAGGCAGACCGGCGGCTGGGGGGTGGCTAAATTACATAATCGTCCCCCGGCTGACCATTCTGCACGAGGTCGGCGATGGTGACGCCGTCCAAGTATTCGTTGACGACTTTGTCGAGACCCTGCCAGAGAGGGAGAGTTTTACAGCTTCCCATTCTGGGACAGTCGGTGCTGCCGGGCTCTAAGCAGGCTACCGGAGCCATGGAGTTTTCAGTGAGGCGAAGGATGCTGCCGACTGTGTACTGTTCCGGTGCTTTTGTGAGGCGATATCCGCCGCCTTTACCGCGGACCCCCTCTAAGAGTTTTGCCTTTACGAGGATTTTGATGATGCCCTCGAGGTATTTTTCAGAGATTTCCTGTCTCGCTGCTGTATCTTTTAATGGAATATAGCCGTCGGTCTGGTGCTCCGCAAGATCGATCAGGACGCGGAGAGCGTAGCGGCCTTTTGTTGAAACCATCATAATCTGTATCCTCCCATGCTGCTGCGTGTTGCTGAATATTTTTGATCGTAATGTAAGTTTAACATTATTCCTATTATAATACAAGGTTTAAGGGAAAAAAAGGGAATAAATACAACGCCGTTGTGCAATATGCAGAGAAAATGAGAAAAAGTGCCATAAATAGTTTAAAGATTGACATACTTTATAGATATGTGTAAAATTGGATTAGTTATAACTAACTTAGCTGTAACTAACTAAAATAATCTGGAGGCAATATGAAAAAGAAAATCAATCGAGTATCTGTTTGTGCAGTGGCTGCAGCAGCCAGCCTGTTTACAACGAGCTTTAGTGCAATGGGTGCTGGAGCAGGTGTCGGCGGATGGCGACAGGAGAATGAGAAGTGGAAATATTATGATGTATCCGGGATCTTGCTGACCGGATGGGTCAAAAACGGAAATGACTGGTATTATATTGATCCGTCAACTGGAGAGATGGTAACAGGATGGCTCCATACGGCGGATGGACATTGGTATTTTTTGAATAATCTAAGTGATGGGTTTAAGGGCCGCATGGTAACTGGCTGGCAATGGATCGATGGACGATGCTACTATTTTGAAACAGGCACCAACGGTCAGGGCAGTCTTTATATGGGCGGAAAGACACCGGATGGATACCTGGTCAATGCGGATGGGCAGTGGATCGATAAGAATGGAGAGATTCATGTTTCTGTAAATAAAGGATTTAAGACAAAAGAGGAGTCAGTAAAGGCAAGCACCGTGAAAACGAGATATAGCGGCAGTTCTGGACGTTCCAACAGCGGATGGTCTGACAGCGATGACGATGACAGTGATACTAGGCCAGTACAAACGGGAAGCAATGCGACCCCGGACAAGTCGGAGATTCCCGATAAACCGGATACCCCGGATCAGCCAGATACTCCAAGTAAGCCAGATACCCCAGATCAGCCGGAAATTCCGGATAAACCGGATACCCCAGACAAGCCAGACACCCCGGATAAACCGGATACTCCAGACAAACCAGACACCCCGGATAAACCGGATACTCCAGACAAACCAGACAC
>NZ_WQPQ01000060.1:64119-107314 GCF_018785365.1 Clostridium sp. MCC344
AGATCAGCCGGGTACCCCAGAAGAAATAACAGTAGTGGGATACGAAAATCTGAAGGAAGTTAATGCGGAATATGGTGAAGATTGGAGCCAGGTCTTAGAACGCCTTCCGAAGCAGCTCACGCTGAAATTAAGTAACGGGGAAACGAGAGACGTGGATGTAACATGGCCGTCATACCTGAACACATATCGTCCGGGAGAAGTAAAAATATATGGAAGATATGACCTGCCGGAAGATGTAAGGGGAGATAAACCGGAAGTTTCACTCACGATTATCGTAGCAGAAAAGCCGGAGGTGCCGGAGATCATCACGGCAGTGGGATACAAAGCAATCGACTCTGTAACTGTAAAATATGGGGAAAGCCGAACTGGTATTTTAGAGGCGCTTCCAAATACGATCACATTGCTGCTGAGCAACGAGAAAAGCATTGATGTGAATGTTGAGGATTGGATGACCTCGAAAGTGAATACATGGGCAGCAGGTACATATTACGCTGAGGCACAGTACGAACTTCCGGAGAATGTTACAGGAGATAAGCCGGAAGTAAAGGCTGAGGTCATTGTAGAGGAAAAGAAAACTTCGGACATGACACTGGATCAGCAGGATTACTACTATGACGAAAATCCGGTCATTACTTTAAAAAATATGAATTTCCCGGAAAAAGTGACAGTGACATATCTCGGCGATTATTCTGATAAAGAATATACAGATGGAGTGGAGTACCGTTATGATAAGGAGAATGGAACGATTACTCTGTTTACACAGCAGATCTTAAAGAGAGACAGCGGAAGCTTATCTTCAGCTGAGAGGGTAGATCTGGAAGTAAATGCAGGAGATCATTCAAAGTATATTACAGTAAGTTATAAAGCGAGCAAATCCGTATATGCTTATCCGACTGCATATGAAGATATCGAGACTGGCGCAACAGTAAAAGCAGAAGTGATCGGTCTTGAAAAAGCAGATTATGATGCGCTGAAGCTGTATGCAGATGATCAGGAACTTACAGGAATTGAAGTGACAGAAGAGCGTGTGGATGGTGAAATGTGCACATATATCAATATTCCGTATGCTGCTGTCAAAGACCAGCTGGATGAAAATGGCTCTGTTGCCCTGACAGGAAAGGTTCCTGGAGCAAAGGCATTTACACTTACTTTATCCTACAAGCAGGAAACAGAAGCAAAAACATTAAATGCTGAAATTCCGGAGACAGACGATGGTACGAAGTATGGTTATCCGATTTATCCGTACGATGAGTACAGCAGCATAAAGATCAATATCAATGACAGTGAGCTGACCCTTGACAAGATTAAAAATGAACTTCAGATCGATATGCAGAGCGAAGGGGAAGAGCGTTTTACAGTGCCGTCACCGATCGACAAGGAGACAGATTCTTCTAAGTATGGATATTGGAGTGTGCAGAAAACAGCAGATGGTTTTAGAGTCCTTCTCCCGACAGATCAGTCAGAGGGAACGTTAAAATGGCAGATCAAGCCGGGAACAGATTATGACCGGTATGTGACAACGATCTATCTGAAACTTCCAGGGTATACAGAGACAGAACTGCATGTTGTACTGATGCCGTAAGTAGGGGAACAATAACAAAAAAGAGGGCTATTATGATAAAAAAGATAAAAGAGCTGACGTGCAAAGCACTTGTACTTTCTATGCTTGCATCTACAGTACTTCCGGGATTCTCCGGAAGTGCTTACGGTGCATACGGGGAAAAAGCTGCAGCTGATTCCGAGAAAACAGAGTATGTACTGTCAGAAATTGAAAGCCTGCTGAAGGGCAGTGCACCGTACGATATACTGATCAAGTGTACATATTCCGATGATGGTACGGGGCTTTCCAGAAAGGAAAAGGCAAACAAAGCACAGAGGGAGCTACTGGAACTACTGGAACAGAAAACAAAGGATCAGTCTGTGACGGAGTATCAATCCTATTACATTGTAAATGCGGTTCATGCGATCATCACATCGAAGGAATTGATAAAGCAGATCGCAGAACTTCCGAATGTGGAAAAGATCACACCGAACAATAAAATTGAATTGGTCGAGCCGGTCGAAGATGACGAGGAACCTGAAACGGCATCATATTCAGTTCGGAATTCAATTTTTGAACCGGATGAAAAGAACATTGAATGGGGAGTATCTATGGTCCACGCGGATAAAGTGTGGGACGATTTCCATATCAATGGAGAAGGCGTTACCGTAGGAATCATCGATACCGGTGTTAATTACAATCTTCCAGCAATTCAAAAGGCGTTTAAAGGTTATGATGAATCGACGGGAAAGATCGATAACCGCTACTATAAGGATTTTATAGACGATCTCCCGGAACCGGAGGCATCTTCTGTCAACGATCATGGAACGCATGTAGCCGGAACGATCTGCGGACGTGAAGGCGACAACCTGAACCAGATCGGTGTAGCGCCCGGGGCCAAATATATCAGTGCGAGAGCTTTGAATGATGAAGGCGGAGAAGTCGCGAATCTTCTGGAAGCAGCAGAGTGGATGCTGGAGCAAAAGCCGGACGTTATCAATAACTCCTGGGGGGGAGACAATGATGACGATGACTGGTTTTCTGAGATCACAGAAGCATGGATCGAAGAAGGAATCGTTCCGGTATTTGCTGCCGGAAACCAGTCTTCTGGAGATCCGGCACCCGGATCGATCGCAAACCCGGGAAATCTTCTGGAGGTACTTTCTGTAGGTGCTGTGGACAGAAATAAGAATCTTGGAAAGTTTTCCCTGGTGGGACCGTCGGCGTTTGATGAGACAGGAAAAATTATTAAACCGGAGATTGTAGCACCTGGTGTACAGGTCAGAAGTGTGGATGCAACAGGAAATTATGTAAGCTGGAATGGTACAAGTATGGCAACACCGCATGTGACTGGTGTAGTTGCACTTCTGAAACAGGCTGCTCCGGGACTTTCTGTCCGGGAAATCAAAAATGTGATCACGGAGACTGCAGAGCCGCTGACAGATCGGAAATATCAGGAAACACCCAATATGGGGTATGGATATGGTCTGATCAATGCATATGATGCAGTTGCACGTTTGAAGGGAAAGACGATCGGTTCTATTTCTGGAACAGTAAAGAAGCTGGGTACGGATACAGGAGCCAGCAGTGCAGAGTTCATTGGCGATGATTCTGGATATCTGGGAAGAGATGTCGAAGTGTCTGTAAAGGTAAAAGAGGATGTTTCTATTAAGAAGGCAGCCCTGTATTATCAGATTGGACAAGACGGTGATGAGATAGAAATTTCCCTGAAACTGACAGACGGAGAACAGAATGATGGAATCTATGGAGCAGTTCTGGACGCAGATATCCTGGAAGAAGGAGAATTGAATCTCAGAGCTGAGATTACGGATTATGCGGATAATATCACAAAAATCGAAAAGACGATGCAGATTCTTCCCGGCATTAAAGTTCCGTGGAAACAGGATTTTGAGGAAGATATGCAGGGATTTCTGATCGAAGGAAACTGGAAGTTATCCCATCGCGAGTCAGCAGCTGAACCGGAAATGCCGGATGATGGAAATACATATATTGGAATTGACGGCGGACAGAGTACGTTTGAAAAGCGTGTGGACAGCTATTTATATCTTCCGCCGGTTGACCTTTCTGATATGAATGAGGGGGATCCGGTATTCCTCTCAGCAGATATGTATGTGGGATTTACGGGAATCAGCCTTTCTGAGATCCAGGCATCTTATACAGGAGATGAGGATGACTGGGAAGTTGTCTATAATCTGACAAAACGACCGGATATTACGGAACGGAAATGGGAGCACAATACATATTCCCTTTCTAAATATGCTGGAAATTCCAAACCGTTATTGTTGAGATTTTATTTCTTTGGACATGATGCGGACAGTGGTGTGGGCTGGTATCTGGATAATCTGGAACTTGACACCGCTGGAAGTGAGATTCCGGAGAAAGTTACCGGACTGAAAGCTGTGGTAGATCAGAAGGGACTTTGCATAAGCTTTGTAAAAGTAGAAGAACCGGATGTAGAGAATTACCGGATCGAGCGAAGAAGCGCAGACAGCGAATTTGAAGAAGTCGCAATGCTGGACAAAGATGCAAAAGAAGAATTCATCAATAACGGAGTAGATAAAACTCACTACCGGATCCTCTGGTATGATGATACCGCAGAGGCAGGAGAAACATATTGGTATCGTGTCCAGGCTGTCGATCTTGGTGGGCAGGAAGGGCCATGGTCAGATGAGATAAAAGTGAAGGTATCATCATATGAAACATCTGTATCATATGAGTTTGATGAGAATGACGGGGGATTTACCTACGAGATCCTTTCTGGGGAAGCAGATGACTGGGAATGGAGCCATCCGGAAAGACCGGACGATGAATACATGGATTTCATTCTAAAACAGGTATGGGAAAACCTGGAAAAGAACGGCTCCGGAATGTGGGGAACCACAGCGAATGGACTCCTTTCCAAAAAGCAGGATTCCTGCCTGCTTATGCCGGAATTTGAGGTTTCTGAAGGGGATTATTTCTATTTTGATTCTCTTACCACGGAAAGTATTGTGGGTTCCAACCGCATGACGGTGGAAATCAGGGAAGCTGATACGGATGAGTGGTTTACTTTGTTTACAAGAGAAGAGGTGCAGAAAAAAGAGCAGCAGCATGAATGGCAGACACTTTCAAAGAATCTGTCAAAGTATGCAGGCAAAACTGTACAGGTAAGATTCCGCGTGTCAACAGGCACAGATCTTGTTTCTTCTTACGATCTTGGCTGGTTTATTGACAACATTTTTGTGAGCAAAGCGCGTTCAGAATTTTCAGGAAGCAAAGCGTCAAAGTTGATTGCAACAGGTGGAAATGCTGTAAGAAAATATAATACGGCAACCAGATCAAATGCAATCAGAAAAAAAACTGCTGTTTTCGGTGGACAGGAAAATATCTCTGTGCAGGGAGAAGTGACAGAAATTCCGCTGAAGGCAAAAGTGACAGTACTGGAGACAGGAAAGTATACATATGCCAGTGAGATCGATGGAACTTATCATCTGGATCATGCGGTAAATGTGGAGAAACCATATACACTGGAAGTTTCGGCATATGGGTTTGAAACTCAGAGGATCTCTGTAGATCTGAATCAGGATCCGCATCCAAATATTGACTTTGTTCTCAAAGAAGCACCAAAGGCAGTCATTAATGGTATTGTTGAGGATGAAGCAGGAAATCCGTTGGAAAACGCAAAAGTCCGCGTCCTGGAAAATGACAGTATTCCGCTCTTTGAGACGGATAAAAATGGATCCTATACCGGAAATGGTGTATATGCCGGAAACTGTACACTTCGTGTGTTTAAAACAGGCTATATTCCGCAGGAAGTGAAGGTAACCTTGACTGAAGGTGAAAATCAGGTGGATCCAGTACGCTTAAAAGAAATCGGAGACTTTGCCGAAGAAGAAGCGGATTACGGTTTTGTAGTGGAAGAAACCGAAGGAAGCTATCAAACTGTACACTTTACAAGTGGAATGAAAGGCGCAGCTGTATGGTTCCAGTCACCGCATAAAGGAGGAATTCTAAAGAGTGCTGATATTTTCCTCGTTAATAATAATTATTATGGTGGGGATCATGTGGAGATTGGGGTTCTTGGATATGATAAGCAGGGACGTTTAAGAGAACTTGCACCGTTCAGAGAATATGAAAATCTTGTTCCGAATGAATGGAATAAGATTGATCTGACAGAATATTGGATCCAGAGGGATGAACCGGTTTATATTGCAGTTCAGTATGAAAAGGAACTGGCTTCCTGCATGGGTGTATTTTATGACGTAAAAGCATCAGATAAGGCGAAAGAAAGATCGTTTGTCTATGATGGGGCTTTTACAAAGACAACGGCACTTTCTGTTCCGGGAGCTTATGCGATGAAAGCATCCTGGTATTATCCGAGGAATGCAGAGAAAAATCCAGAATCCAGTGTAGATGGAGGAAACTCTGGTGGGGATACAGGAAATGTTAAACCGACGGATGAAGAAGAGTTTGTATTTGATCCGGAAACCCAGACGATCACAGAGTACAAGGGGGAGAAAACTTCTGTTGTTGTACCAGCTGAGATTAAGGGTGTTCCGGTGAAGAGAATCGGAAATGAGGCATTTAAAGGAGACGGAAAGGATGCTGATAAGCGGCTCCGTACTGTTCGAATTTCTGAGGGAATCGAAGAAATCGGTAAGGATGCCTTTAAAAATAATAATCTTCAGAAAATCTATCTTCCGGATAGCCTGAATGTTCTGGAAGAGGGGGCATTTAAATATCAGTGGAAGACAGGTATGGATGACGATTCTTTGACAGTACGTCTGCCGGAGAACATTCATATTGTAGAGAAATCCGTATTTGAAAGTGCAGGAAGCCCGCTTAAAGTAGAAATGCCCGGAGTTCTAACAATCAGGACAGGAGCGTTTGCAGGAAATAAGTCAGTGGAAGTACAGGCGGATGTTCTGGAAGAGATTGAAGATGGAGCATTCGGAAATACCTCCAGTGTACAGTTTGAATATGCAAAGGTGTATACAGGAGAAAACTCCGTGCTTGAATCAAAAGATGGACAGTATCTGATCAATCCGGCAGTCGTGGAACTGAATATGATCAATGCTAAGGATAAGGAGGATGTCATTAAAATCGGATTAAAGTATGGAACAGAAAATCCATATGGAATGACAAGAAATTATCCGGCATCTGATTTCTATAGAATCGGGCAGACGGTCACAGTAAATGCACCTTCGTTCAGAGATAACGGAAAAGTATATGTAAGTAAAGACAAATCGCAGACGTTAACTCTGAAAGAGAAAAATACGCTTGACTTTTACTATTATCTTCTTGAAGCACAGATCAGAATGCCGGTTCTGGAAGGAGATAAGGAAACGGTTGGATTTGTACTTCCGGGTGCTGAGGTGCAGGTGACAGCAGGAGGCTACACCGGAAAAACAGTGGCAGATGAAGCAGGATACTTTTATCTGGAACTTCCGGCAATAAAAGAGGGCGATACGCTCTCCTTCACAGTCAATGGACAGGAAGCAGGAAGTACAGCCGCAGAGAAGGCCGGAAATGGTCGCTTCGTTGTAAAAGATCATGTTCTTCTTCGGTATGTCGGCGCGGATGAGAATGTAGAGATCCCGAACTCAATTGGAAACAGCGGAGCAATCACAAAGATTGGCGATTTTGCCTTTTTCGGTAAAAAAATTAATAAAGTAACTCTGCCGGATCAGGTTGAGACTGTTGGTGCCGGTGCATTTATGGGAACAGGACTTCAGGAATTTGGTTGGAATTTAAATGATATCAACAAGGCAGGTTTAAGGATCATTGAGGAGGATGCATTTAAAGATAACGAACTTTCTTCTGTGAAGTTCCCTGAATTAATGCATGCGGTGAGAACTGGTGCGTTTGAAAATAATCAGATCAAAACTCTGGAACTTGGAAAATACACTGGACATATCGGTGACCGCGCATTCAAGAACAACCAGCTGAAGAATCTTATTCTGACAGGCAAGACAGAAGAGATCGGAAAAGAAGCATTTATGAACAATCAGCTGGAAACTCTGGAATTTGCGGCGAGAGTAGCAGGAGCGGAAGAGACATTTGAACTTCCGGAATACAGCTTTGCTGGAAATCGTCTGAGTGAAATTACTCTTCCAGAACTTGTGTCAGGAGTAGAAGAGAGTGCTTTTGCAGATAATGAGGGAGGAAAAGTAACACTCAGGACAGATGTTGAAAGCATTCAGCCGACAAAGACATATGATGTTTTGAGAAGCGATGGAACAAGGCTGACATTGGATCCAGAAACAGACAAACCAGAAACAGACAAACCAGGAACAGACAAACCAGGAACAGACAAACCAGGAACAGACAAACCAGGAACAGATGATCCGGGGCCAGATAAACCAGATCCCGGAAATGGAGGCAATACTGGAGGCGGCGGACATTCCGGCAGCAGAGGAAACAGCTATTCCAGACAAAGTGCAAAATCGGCAGTTCCAGCTGGATATACCGGAGCAGTGCAGACGATACACGGATACATCCTTCCGGCAGGTGTGATGGAAGGAACGTGGCGAAAAGAAAGTGGAACACCATACTGGAACTTATTGGATCAGTTCGGTAATCAGTGTGTTGGAGGCTGGAGACTTGTATATCTGTCTGCGGCATCTGCAAATGGTCAGACAATGCCGTATGGATGGTTCTGGTTTGATGGAAATGGAAGAATGGCAACAGGCTGGATGACAGATGCGTCAGGAAATACATTTTATTTGAATACAGAACAAAATTCCTTAGAGGGCATGATGATAACTGGCTGGCAGAAAATCGGAGAAAACTGGTATTACTTTAAGACAGAGTTTGGTCCGGATATGGGAAAACTTTTGAAGAATACAGTGACTCCGGATGGCTATACAGTGACCTCTGATGGACGATGGAACGGTATGCCGGCAGTGCATTAAGTATTGAAAGACTTCGTGAGCCATAAAACTTATGGCGCGCGGAGTCTTTTTAGTATTGACAAATCCGTATGTTTACAATATAATCCTATTAACATATATGAAAGGTAGGTAATAACTCATGGCAAATATATATACATCCGCAGACCAGCTGATCGGAAAGACTCCGCTCTTAGAGCTCACACAGATTGAAAAATCCGAGGGACTTAACGCGAAGATCATTGCGAAGCTGGAATATTTCAATCCGGCCGGATCGGTAAAGGACAGGATCGCGAAGGCGATGATCGATGACGCTGAGGCGAAGGGAATCTTAAAGGCTGGTTCTACGATCATCGAGCCGACTTCCGGAAACACAGGAATCGGTCTTGCGTCGGTCGCGGCTGCCCGCGGTTACCGGATCATTATCGTTATGCCTGAGACCATGAGCGTGGAGAGACGCCAGCTTATGAAAGCCTACGGCGCGGAACTTGTGCTCACGGAGGGCGCAAAGGGAATGAAAGGCGCGATCGCAAAGGCGGAGGAGCTCGCAAAGGAGATTCCGGGAAGCTTTATTCCGGGACAGTTTGTAAACCCGGCGAATCCGGAAGTTCATGAGAGAACAACCGGACCGGAGATCTGGGAAGATACGGACGGCAAGGTTGATATTTTTGTCGCTGGTGTCGGCACCGGCGGAACCATCACCGGAACCGGAAGATATTTAAAGAAACAGAACCCGAATGTGAAGGTCGTTGCGGTGGAACCGGCAAGCTCTCCGGTATTGAGCCAGGGCAAGGCAGGATCCCACAAGATCCAGGGAATCGGGGCCGGATTTGTTCCGGATGTTCTTGACACGAAGATCTATGATGAGGTTATTGCAGTAGAGAATGATGACGCGTTCGCGGCAGGAAAGTTAGTTGGAAAGAAGGAAGGAGTCCTCGTGGGAATTTCCTCCGGTGCGGCGATATGGGCAGCAATCGAACTTGCGAAGAGACCGGAAAATGCAGGAAAGACGATCGTGGCACTGCTTCCGGATACCGGCGACAGATACCTTTCCACACCGTTATTCGCGGACTAGTACGTTAAAAAATTGTATCATGGATGAAGAAAAGACTGCAGGATTATGCGAAAAGGCGCGCGATCCCGCAGTTTTTTGCGTTGCCATGCATCTGTAAAGAGTTACCGGCGGCAGGTTCTGCAGGTGACTGAAAATAAGGAGAAATACTTTGGCACATGCCAGGCGGATATCGCTAAGAAGGTTGTGACAGGTTGAAAGCCGGAGACAGTGGGGGAGGCCGGAATGTCGTATCCGTGCGGACCAAAAGAATCATACTTGTAAAGTAAAGAAAATATAAAATAGTAATAATTACTATTATTGACTTTTGAGAAGAGATGTGGTAGAATACAGACATGAGGAAAACAACGGATGACCGTTGAAAAAAAGTACGGATAAACAGAAGAAAAGAAAGGCAGACTGAATACGGGAATGCCGAAAATAAAAATTAAGATCTGAAAGGAGACCAGTTTTATGAGCAAATACGCAGGAACAAAAACAGAGAAAAACCTTGAGGCCGCTTTCGCCGGAGAATCCCAGGCAAGAAACAAATATACCTACTTTGCATCCGTAGCAAAGAAAGAGGGATATGAGCAGATCTCCGCATTATTCTTAAAGACTGCTGACAACGAGAAAGAGCACGCAAAAATGTGGTTCAAGGAATTAGAAGGGATTGGCGATACCGCAGCAAACCTTGCGGCAGCAGCAGACGGCGAAAACTACGAGTGGACCGATATGTATGATGAGTTCGCAAAGACCGCTGATGAGGAAGGTTTCCATGCACTGGCAGCAAAATTCCGTATGGTCGGCGAGATCGAGAAACATCACGAAGAGCGTTATCGTGCTCTCCTGAAAAATGTAGAGACAGCTTCCGTATTCGAGAAGAGCGAAGTAAAGGTATGGGAGTGCCGCAACTGCGGACATATCGTGATCGGAACAAAAGCACCGCAGGTATGTCCGGTCTGCAATCACCCGCAGAGCTATTTTGAGGTTCACGCAGAGAACTATTAAAAGTACGGACCAGTTGAAAATAAAAGTCGAAAAAAAAGTGGCCTTCATCCCAGAATCGGGATGAAGACCATTTTTTTTCGTTGGGGAATTCCCATGGAATTTTTGCCTTCAAGTCAATGTCATCTTACGGTCAGCGCAGTAAATGCACAGGCTTGCTGAATAGTTACATCATTTTTATAACTTCTATTTCTGGTAAGCAGCCCGCTCTCCGCCGATATATTTGAGTCTCGTTCTCGCGCATACGACATGGGCGGAGCCGATGGACTGGATCTTCGTGCGGACCGGAACGGCAACATGGCGAAGGTGCATGCCGATCAGGGTATCGCCAATATCGATCCCAGCGTGTGCCTGGATGTATTCCACGGCGCACGGAGATTCAAAACCGTTCCATGCGGCGGTGGAGAAGGAACCGCCGGCCTTTAACTGCGGTTTTACATTCACCATCTCAAGGCCATATTTCTCAGCACATTCATCCTCGACGATCAGAGCGCGGTTTAAGTGCTCACAGCACTGGGCGGCGAGGTAGAGACCGTGTTTCTTTGTCACATGGGAAAGGGAGGTAAAGACAGCCTGTCCGACTTCGCTGCTGGAGTAGCAGCCGATTGCGTGGGCAGCGATCTCGCTGGATGAGCAGCCCACCACCAGGATCTGCCCCGGTTTCATTGCGGCGGTATTGATCAGCTCCTCGGCGATCGCTTTTGTCTGTTCATAAATTAAGTCAAGGTCCACATCGACGGATGTGGCGATATCTGTTGCGCTCATAGTATTTTCCTCTTTTTGCAGAATGCCCGGAGACTGAAAATACTCCGGGCGGCATATGGTTTCATGGTTAAACGGATCCAGCGGTGCATGCCGCTGTCATGAGGAACGTGTGAACTGGAAATTACTCGAAATGATATTTATCGAGCAGCTCATGTTTCATATCCCAAAGAGGCTTGGAGAGATCCACATGGACCTCATGCGGGTTTACGAGACGTTTTGTCTCATCCCACAAGGTATTCAGTTCCTCTTTACAGTACTTCTGGATGTCCATGACCTTCGGGGAGTGGTAAATACACTCGCCGTCCTTAAATACCTGGACCGGAAGTTCCCGCATCGTGTAGGTTCCCGGAGCGAGAAGTGTCTTTTTCCAGGTCGCGATCGGGTCAAAGAGCAACAGCGGTTCGTCCTCGTTGAAGGTCTCACCGACGAGACAGATAATGTCCGCGATGACCTTGTGGCTGTCCTTGCCATAAATGCGGTAGGTCGTCTTGTTGCCCGGGTTTGTGATCTTCTCCTCGTTCTCGGAAAGCTTGATCTTCGGGATAAATTTGCCGGTCTTCTTGTCCATGATCGCAGCGAGCTTATAAACGCCGCCGAAGGACGGGCAGTCTTTGGAGGTGATCAGGTTTGTTCCGACACCCCAGGAGTTGATGGTCGCACCCTGGTTCTTTAAGCTTGTGATCAGATTCTCATCAAGATCGTTGGAGGCGGAGATCACAGCGTCTGTGAAACCTTCTGCGTCGAGCATCTTTTTCGCTTCCTTGGAGAGGTAGGCGAGGTCGCCGCTGTCCATACGGATCCCGTAGAAGGTAAGCGGGATTCCGGCTTCGCGCATCTCCTTGAATACCTGGATCGCATGCGGGATACCGGAATTTAAGGTATCGTAAGTATCAACGAGAAGAATGCAGGCGGTCGGGTAGAGCTTTGCGTAGGTACGGAATGCGGTGAGCTCGTCCGGGAAGCTCATGATCCAGCTGTGGGCATGGGTCCCCTTTACCGGAACATCAAACATCTGGCCGCAGAGAACATTGGAGGTACCGATACAGCCGGCGATCATAGCGGCTCTCGCACCGTAGATTCCGGCATCCGGACCCTGGGCACGTCTTAAACCGAACTCCATAACTCCGTCTCCGCGGGCTGCATGGACGATCCGGGAAGTCTTTGTTGCGATCAGGCTCTGGTGGTTGATGATATTTAAGATCGCGGTCTCAACGAGCTGGGCCTGCATGATCGGAGCGATGACTTTTACGAGAGGTTCCCGCGGGAACACAACGGTTCCTTCCGGGATCGCGTAGATATCGCCCGTGAATTTGAAGTCTGCCAGATATTCCAGGAAATCTTCCCCGAAGAGTCCTGTTGTGCGGAGATAATCGATATCTTCCTTATCAAAATGTAAATTTTCAATGTATTCGACAACCTGCTCTAAGCCGGCCGCGATCGCAAATCCGTTTCCGTCCGGATTTGTGCGGTAGAATGCGTCGAAGATAACTGTCTCGTTCGCATCCTTTGCATGAAAATAACCCTGCATCATGGTCAGCTCGTAGAGATCTGTAAGCAGCGTCAGGTTTCGTTCGCTCATAATATTTCTCCTTCATGTTTCTCCGCGTCGGATACCGCGCGGAATATTGAACGCAGCGATCCGGCATAGCATCGGACAGGAACTCATACCGGATGATAGCGACAGCGTGAGCACGGTTCACCCCAAAAGAAACGCGCGGCTGTCAAACGTATTGAAGTTGATTATATCAGCTCTTGTGCGAAAAGGCAAATTTTACGTTAAAAAAGTAACGATCAATTAAAAAGAACGTAAAATATGACTAAAAACCTTAGAAAGAAAACCGAACAAAGAGAAAATATGGAAAGAATTCGCAACAGTCGGGGGATTCCCTTGACTTTTAAATACCTTATATTTATAATTGATTTGTCTGTATATCTAAGATGCAGGCGATCATAGAAAAAAGCCATGACGGAGACAGTAGGTTCACAAGCAGAAAGCCAAAGCGAGCCGGGGACGATGGAAGCCCGGTGCTTTTTCGTGAAAGGAAGATCACTCCCGAGCTGGAAGCTGAACCCCGGGTGCGGACCGTGTTCCCGGAAAGTAAGTATCCCCGGCCTTTTCCGCCGTTAACGGAAACTCATATGTCAGTATGCAGTAATAGGTGGTTAAAAGCGTTATTTCGCCCTGTTCTCATTGGAACAGGGCTTTTTTATTTCTTTATTACCAACCGACGGCACCGGAAAGGCGCCGGGCGGACCTGACATACGACACACAAAAACACGAAGAGCGCGGCAGGGGACCGTCTGCGGAGAGTGCAGAGGGAAGCCGAGGCAACGAGAAAGCCCCGCGCGAAAAAAAGAATTGGAGGAAATGTGTCATGTACGAGAAAGTATCAACAGACCTGAACTTTGTGGACAGGGAAAAAAAGGTTGAGAAATTCTGGAAAGACGAAAAAATCTTTGAAAAAAGTATCGACAGCCGCAGAAAAGGAACCCCATACGTGTTCTATGACGGACCGCCTACTGCAAACGGCAAGCCGCATATCGGACACGTACTTACCCGTGTCATCAAAGACATGATCCCGAGATACCGCACCATGAAAGGATACATGGTTCCGCGTAAAGCCGGCTGGGATACCCACGGACTTCCGGTAGAGCTTGAGGTCGAGAAGCTTCTTGGTCTCGACGGAAAAGAGCAGATCGAGCAGTACGGTGTTGAGCCGTTCATCGAGAAATGTAAAGAGAGCGTCTGGAAATACAAAGGAATGTGGGAGGATTTCTCCAGCACCGTTGGTTTCTGGGCTGATATGGATAATCCGTATGTTACCTACCATGATGACTATATCGAATCCGAATGGTGGGCATTAAAACAGATCTGGGACAAAGGACTCCTCTACAAGGGATTCAAGATCGTTCCGTACTGCCCGCGCTGCGGAACACCGCTTTCCAGCCATGAGGTTGCCCAGGGATATAAGGATGTAAAGGAAAAATCTGCCATCGCCCGCTTCAAAGTAAAAGGCGAGGACGCATATTTCCTTGCATGGACCACAACACCGTGGACTCTTCCGAGCAACGTGGCACTCTGCGTAAATCCGAAGGAGACATACGCAAAAGTAAAGGCCGCAGACGGTTATACCTACTATATGGCAGAAGCCCTGCTTGATGCCGTTCTCGGAAAGCTTGCGGATAAGGAAAACGGAACTCCGGCATATGAGGTTCTTGAGACATGCACCGGTAAGGACCTTGAGTACAAGGAATATGAGCCGTTATTTGACTGCGCAGTTAAGATCTGCGAGAAACAGCACAAGAAAGCATACTTCGTGACATGCGCGGATTATGTTACCCTGACAGACGGTACCGGCGTGGTACACATTGCACCGGCTTTTGGTGAGGACGATGCCCAGGTAGGCCGTCGTTATGATCTCCCGTTTGTACAGCTTGTAGATGCAAAGGGCGACATGACAAAGGAAACTCCGTATGCAGGCGTATTCGTGAAGAAAGCGGATCCGATGGTCTTAAAAGACTTAAAGGAAAAAGGTCTGTTATTCGAGGCACCGGCATTCGAGCACAGCTACCCGTTCTGCTGGCGCTGTGACACACCGTTGATCTACTATGCGAGAGAGTCCTGGTTCATCAAGATGACAGCGGTGAAGGATGACCTGATCCGCAACAACAATAAGATTAACTGGATTCCGGAATCCATCGGTAAAGGACGCTTCGGCGACTGGCTGGAGAACGTTCAGGACTGGGGAATCTCCAGAAACCGTTACTGGGGCACACCTCTTCCGGTATGGCAGTGTGAGTGCGGAAAGATGCACTGCATCGGCAGCCGTGAAGAATTAAAGAAGATGAGCCCGAACTATCAGGATGTTGTAAAGAAATACAGCAAAGAGATGGACGGAGACAAGGGAGAGGTTGAGCTTCACCGTCCGTTTATCGATGATGTAGTGATCACCTGCCCGGACTGCGGAAAAGAAATGCACCGTGTACCGGAGGTTATCGACTGCTGGTTCGACTCCGGTGCGATGCCGTTCGCACAGCATCACTATCCGTTTGAGAACCAGGAGCTTTTCCACAAACAGTTCCCGGCACAGTTCATCTCCGAGGCCGTTGACCAGACAAGAGGATGGTTCTACTCTCTCCTTGCCGAGTCCACGCTGCTCTTTAATGAGCCGCCGTACCAGAACGTTATCGTTCTCGGTCACGTTCAGGATGAGAACGGACAGAAGATGAGTAAGTCCAAGGGAAATGCCGTTGATCCGTTCGACGCATTAAAGACATACGGCGCTGACGCGATCCGCTGGTACTTCTACATCAACAGTGCACCGTGGCTGCCGAACCGTTTCCACGGAAAGGCCGTTATGGAAGGACAGAGAAAGTTCATGGGTACTCTCTGGAATACCTACGCATTCTTCGTTCTCTACGCAAATATCGACAACTTCGACGCAACCAAGTATACACTGGAATACGATAAACTTCCGGTCATGGACAAATGGCTGTTATCCAAGTTAAATTCTACTGTTAAGGCAGTGGATGACGACCTTGCGAACTACCGCATCCCGGAGGCTGCAAGAGCACTCCAGGAGTTCGTGGATGACATGAGCAACTGGTATGTAAGAAGAAGCCGTGAGCGTTTCTGGGCAAAGGGCATGGAGCAGGATAAGATCAATGCTTACATGACTCTCTACACAGCTCTCGTGACGATCAGTAAGGCAGCAGCTCCGATGATCCCGTTCATGACAGAGGAGATCTACCAGAACCTGGTAAGATCCATCGACAAGACGGCTCCGGAGAGCATCCACCTCTGCGACTTCCCGACCGTTGATGAGGCACATATCGATGCCGAGCTGGAAGCAAAGATGGATGAAGTATTAAAGATCGTTGTGATGGGACGTGCGGCAAGAAATACCGCAAACATCAAGAACCGTCAGCCGATCGCCAGAATGTTCGTAAAGGCACCGGAGAAGCTTCCGGAGTTCTACCAGGAGATCATCGAGGACGAGTTAAACGTGAAGTCCGTAGAGTTCACAGATGACGTCAGAAACTTCACATCCTACACCTTCAAGCCGCAGCTTAAGACCGTAGGACCGAAGTACGGCAAACAGCTCGGAAACATCAAGAAAGCTCTCGCTGAGTTAGACGGAAACGCTGCAATGGATACGTTAAACGAGAAGGGCGCTCTGACCTTCAACTTTGACGGAAACGAGATTGTTCTCACAAAGGATGATCTTCTGATCGACATGGCACAGACAGAAGGTTATGTATCTGAGGCGGACAACACCGTGACAGTTGTTCTCGACACGACTCTGACACCGGAGCTTCTCGAGGAAGGTTTCTACCGCGAGATCGTCAGCAAGATCCAGACGATGCGTAAAGAGGCCGGATTCGAGGTTATGGACCACATCTACGTTTACGTTGACAAGAATGAGAAGATCGCAGATCTGATCAAGAAGTACGCAGACGAGTTAAAGAGTGAAGTCATGGCCGACAGCATCACGCTCGGCGAGATGACTGGATATACAAAAGAGTGGAACATCAACGGTGAAGATGTTGTACTCGGTGTCGCGAAAGTGACAAAATAGACGGATGACAACAGGAAAAAGTTCCGCAGCGCGGGGATTTCATGAACAATATTTATGGACAGACCCGCAATGCGGAACCTTCCTGTAAATAAGGGGTTCACATGGACCGGATCACAGACGCGGCCTGAAGAGGCATGGCGCGGGATCCGGCCATTAAGAGAGTATAAAGGAGGACTTTAGGGGTGAGTCAGACAATTAACAAGGATGAACTGAAGAAGACCATTGTGTTCAACGTAAAGAGCATCTACCGCAAAACGATCGACGAGGCGACTCCGGCTATGGTTTACCAGGCTGTCGCACTTGCAGTCAAGGACATGATCATCGACCGTTGGATCGCGACTCATAAAGAGTACGACAAGCAGGATGCGAAGATCGTTTACTACATGTCCATGGAGTTCCTGACCGGTCGTTTCCTCGGAAACAACATCATCAGTCTCTGTGAGCAGAAGGAGATCGAGGAGGCACTCTCTGAACTGGGATTTGACCTGAATTCCATTGAGGATCAGGAACGGGATCCGGCACTCGGAAACGGCGGTCTTGGACGTCTTGCGGCATGCTTTTTGGATTCCCTTGCATCTTTAGGCTATCCGGCATATGGCTGCGGCATTCGTTATCGTTATGGAATGTTCAAACAGCAGATCCGTGACGGATATCAGATTGAGGTTCCGGATGAGTGGTTAAAGGATGGCTATCCGTTTGAGATCCGCCGCGCAGAGTACGCGACGGAGGTCAAGTTCGGCGGTTACGTTGAGACTGAGTGGGACGGAAAGAGAAATCATTTTGTACAGAAGGGCTACCAGTCTGTTATGGCAGTTCCATATGATATTCCGATCGTGGGATACGGCAACAATGTCGTAAACTCCTTGAGAATCTGGGATGCACAGCCTGTGAACACCTTCAACTTAAGCGAGTTCGACAAAGGTGACTACCAGAAAGCCGTTGAGCAGGAGAATCTGGCAAAGACCATCGTTGAAGTCCTTTATCCGAATGATAACCATTATTCCGGAAAAGAGCTTCGCTTAAAACAGCAGTATTTCTTTATTTCTGCCAGTGTTCAGCGTGCCATCAAAAAGTACAAGGAAAAGCATGACGATATCCATAAATTCTATGAGAAGGCATCCTTCCAGCTAAACGATACACATCCGACCGTTGCTGTCGCTGAGTTAATGCGTATCTTACTTGACGAGGAGAACTTAGAGTGGGATGAGGCCTGGGAGATCACCACAAAGACATGTGCCTACACGAACCACACGATCATGGCGGAAGCTCTTGAAAAATGGCCAATCGAGCTCTTCTCCCGCCTTCTTCCGCGTGTTTACCAGATCGTTGAGGAGATCAACCGCCGCTTCGTTGCCCAGATCCAGCAGAGATATCCGGGCGACAACGAGAAGATCCGCAGAATGGCGATCATTTACGACGGACAGGTCCGCATGGCTTACCTCGCGATCGTCGGCAGCTTCTCCGTAAACGGCGTTGCGAAGCTCCACACAGAGATCCTTGAGAAACAGGAGCTTCGTGATTTCTATGAGATGATGCCGGAGAAGTTCAACAACAAGACGAACGGTATCACCCAGAGACGTTTCCTTCTTCACGGAAACCCGCTCCTTGCAGACTGGGTAACCGACAAGATTGGAAACGAGTGGATCACCGACCTCTCCAATATCAAAAAACTCTCTGTCTATGTGGATGACGAGAAGTGCCAGCAGGAGTTCATGAACATCAAGTACCAGAACAAGATCCGTCTTGCGAAGTACATCAAGGAACACAACGGAATCGACGTTGACCCGCGTTCCATCTTCGATGTTCAGGTAAAACGTCTGCATGAGTACAAGAGACAGCTCATGAACATCCTTCATGTGATGTATCTCTACAACCAGTTAAAAGATAACCCGAATATGGATATCGTTCCGAGAACCTTCATCTTCGGCGCAAAGGCAGCTGCCGGATATAAGCGCGCAAAGCTGACCATCAAGCTCATCAACAATGTAGCAAACGTGATCAACAACGATAAGTCCATCGGCGGCAAGTTAAAGGTCGTATTCATTGAAGATTACCGTGTATCCAACGCAGAGCTGATCTTCTCCGCCGCTGATGTCAGCGAGCAGATCTCCACAGCAAGTAAGGAAGCGTCCGGTACCGGAAACATGAAGTTCATGTTAAACGGCGCTCTGACGATCGGAACCATGGATGGTGCGAACGTCGAGATGGCGGAGGAAGTCGGCAAGGACAACATGTTCATCTTCGGAGCGTCCGCAGATGAGATCATCAACCTTGAGAACAACGGTGGCTACAACCCGATGGATATCTTCAACAATGATCAGGATATCCGCCGCGTGCTGATGCAGCTGATCAACGGTTACTATTCTCCGCAGGATCCGGAGCTGTTCCGCGATATCTACAACTCCCTGCTCAATACCCAGAGCAGCGACCGCGCGGATACTTACTTCATCTTAAAGGATTTCCGTTCCTACGCGGAAGCTCATAAGAAGATCGACCAGGCATATCGCGATGAGAAGTGGTGGGCAAGAACCGCGATGTTAAATACGGCTTCTTCCGGCAAGTTCTCTTCCGACCGTACGATCGAGGAGTATGTAAGGGATATCTGGCATCTTGAGAAGATCAAGGTAGAGCTGTAATCCGACACTTAAAATATTACGTAACTGTTCAGTACCCTCACACCTACAGAAACCTCCCCCGGAGATTTCCTTCGGATGCATGGCAGGTTACGAGCAAAAATCCATTCCAGATCGGCTTCGCCGATGGGATTTTTGCCTTCCGTCCCATGTTTTATTACGGTCAGCGCAGCAAGTGCGCAGACCTACTGAATAGTTACAATATTACTAACATAAAAGAATCACCCGCTTCATACACTGGAAATATCACGGTGTATGAGGCGGGTATTTTTTATGAAACGATTTTTTATGCTCCTGTTCGCGATGGTCATGATCCCCTATGTGACGACTCTCGCGTGGACAGGCAGGATCCGGACGGATGTGGGGGAGAGCATTCCGACAGAGGAGTTTCTCGTGGGGATGGTGACGGCGGAGATCCCGGCGGAATATGGGATCGAGACAATGAAGGCGCAGGCCGTGCTCGCAAGGACGTATGTGTACCGGATCGTGGATCCCGGGATCGGTGGGGAAAACATGGACGATCCGGGAACAGACAGCGGCGCCGGAGCTGCGGGATGGGGAAAACGGAGCAGGACTCTGGACCGGGACCTTATGGAGGAAGAGTTGGACATCGACTGCCTGAGTGTACGGGAGATGGAGAAAAAGTGGGGAAACGAACATTTTGAGGAGTACTATGAGAAGGTCCGCAGGGCGGTCCGGGAGACGGAAGGACTTGTCGCGGAGTATGACGGGGAACTGATCGAGCCGTTCTACTGTCTCGCGTCGGCAGGAAAGACGAGAGAGCTGGCGGCGTATCCGTATCTTTCTTCTGTGGAGAGTCCGGGGGATCTGGAAACGGAAGGATTTTTATATGTCCGGACGTTCACGGAAAGCGAGTTTGCGGACAGGATCGGGCGGATCGGCGGACCGCAGCCGGCTGCGGACGGGATCGCAGAGAAGATCCAGATCATCGAGCGGGACAGTGCCGGATATGTAAAAAGGGCGCAGATCGGAAATATGGACTATACGGGAGATGAGGTCCGGGATTCCCTGGGACTTTCGTCATCATGCTTTTATTTTTCCTCCGCGGACGGAAAGATCCGGGTATCCTCGAAAGGGATCGGCAGCGGATACGGATTTTCGCAGGCTGGGGCGGACGCCATGGAGAGAGAGCAGGGGAGTGCGTTTCAGGAACTGCTGAAATATTATTTCCGGGGGATCGAAATCGTGAAGATCGCGGAGTAGAGGATCTGGCATGAATGACTCTGCTCCTTTTTTATCAGGATTGCGTGCTGCTGGCACGATGTGCTAATGATGCGCGTTTGCGCGAAGCTGAAGAATGCTGCAAACGACTGTGCCCAGTGCAGGAATGTGCCGGGGCATATGTTCTGTTGTGAGCTTTGTGCGGTCTGTCCGGCAAATGTGCAGACTTGCTGAATTATCGCAGAATTTTTTGCTTTTGTGAATAACTTTATCATCACGGGTAAAAATATAACCGAGGTGATAAACGTGAAAGAAAAAGGAAATCAGCTGTTCAGGGACAAATTTGTCCTTGTCATGCTCGTGCTCGGCCTGCTGACTATTGTTGCGGCAGCAGGAGTTGTGAGGATCCAGAAAGGGAGAGAAAATATCGAAAAGAGTCCCTATCTGGAGATCGAAGATCCGGACCATGTGATCGCGGGGGATTCCAACGCAGGCGCAGAGTCCGGAGGGGATACTTTGGCCGGGGAACTGGCGGCATCAAAAGATGAAACCAGAAACGTGGAAAATACCGGAGATGGCAGAAATGCTGCGCTTGCGGAAAATGAGGCGGGAACAGGTACGGATCCTGCTGCCGCTGCCCCGGGCATTTCTGAGGATACCGGTCTTGCGGATGCGGCAGGCGGAGCCGGGGCTGCATCGGATCGTTCCATGGCGGAAGCCGGAGCTGCCGTCACGGAGTCCCTGGTGCTCGACTTTGCCGATACGGACAAGCTCGCCTGGCCTGTAAACGGGAACATCGTTCTCGGCTACAGCATGGACACCACGACATATTTTCCGACGCTGGACCAGTATAAAGTCAACCCGGCAAATGTGATCCAGAGCGAGGTGAGCACCCCGGTATCGGCCCCTGCGGACGCCAGGATCGTCTCTGTGGGGACGAATGAGGAGATCGGAAACTATGTCGATCTCGACTTTGGAAACGGCTACACAGCCGTCTGCGGTCAGTTAAAGGAGATCCCGGTCGTGGAAAACGAGTATGTCCACCGGGGCGACCTTTTAGGCTATGTCGCGGAGCCGACGAAATACTATACGGTGGAAGGAACGAATGTGTTCTTCGAATTCTTAAAAGACGGCGTGCCGGTGGATGCGCTGGATTTTCTGGAGTGAGCGGGATGGATCACCCCGGTCAGTGTCATACCTGTGCCCACGAATCAATCCGGTTATGGATGCGCAGGGAAGAGACAGTGTGCGGCAATAAAATAAAGAGGAGTTTTGTGGAAGAGCTTTCAGGGAGAAATTTCTGAAGGCTCTTTTTCGCAGTGGAAAGATCCCATTTTTGATTTTGTGCATACCATAATATCAGAACAAAGAAAGGAGACATCCGCATATGAATTGCAGAAATTCTGATCTGCCGGATACCGCCCGGACTTCTCCCTGCGGCTGCGGCAGACTTCCATCTGATATTTCCGGCCCGGGACCTGTCGTCCGCCCGGTGTCCCGTGCCTGCTTTGACGGCAATGATCCGATATTTCCGGTAGGAATGGGCTACGTCCCGGTGCAGATGTGGGGAACCACATATCCGTTAGCCAGAGGCTTTGTCCGGGGGACGATCTTCCCGACTCTGGATCTTCCATTCGCGATGGGGAGGTGCAGAAGATGAAAGAATTCTATCGATGCAGTATGATGCCGGGAATGCCGGCAGAACCGATCCGTGATCCGCGCCTGTCTGCTCAGAATGTCGTGCCGGCGTGCGGCAGCTGTCAGGGCGGTGGAGACATGATATTTCAGGATAAAGAGGCACTGATGCGCCAGATCATGGAGGCAGGATTTGCGATGGATGATGTGGTCCTGTTCCTGGACACTCATCCGGAAAATCAGGATGCACTCCGCTATTACCAGGCTGTCCGCGACATGCGAAATCAGGCCATTGCCGCCTATGAAAGCCAGTTTGGACCATTGAGATATGCCGATGTGACATCCTCATCCTGGGACTGGGTAACTGAAAAATGGCCGTGGGAAGGAGGATGTTAAGATGTGGGTCTATGAAAAAAGACTGCAGTTTCCGGTGAATATTAAGGAGCCGAATGCGAAGATGGCACAGTTTATCATGAGCCAGTACGGTGGGCCTGACGGCGAGATGGGTGCGTCCATGCGCTATCTCTCCCAGCGCTACTCAATGCCGTATGGGGAGCAGAAAGCGGTTCTGACGGATATCGGAACGGAGGAGCTCGCCCATCTGGAGATCGTCGCGGCGATCGTTCACCAGCTCACGAGAAACTTAACAGCGGAGGAGCTGGAAGCGCAGGGATTCGGCCCGTACTATATCGACCATACCACAGGGATCTGGCCCCAGGCAGCCGGCGGCGTGCCGTTTAATGCCTGCGAATTCCAGTCGAAGGGTGATCCGATCACCGATCTGTTTGAGGACCTTGCTGCGGAACAGAAAGCCCGGAGCACCTACGACAACATCCTTCGTGTCGTGACGGATCCAGATGTCTGCGAACCGATCCGTTTCCTCAGAAAACGCGAGATCGTCCATTTCCAGCGCTTCGGCGAAGCACTCCGCGGCCTCCAGGACCGGCTCGATTCCAGAAATTTCTATGCGTTCAATCCGAGCTTCGATCCGGCACCGGTGAGGGCAGGAAATTCACGGTAGAAGAATAGAAAAAGAGATCCCGTTCCTTTTCCATAAAATTTATGGGAGGAAGGGATCTCTTTTCTCGTCAAGGGTCAGACAGGACTACATCTTGCACTGGAAGGAATCACAGTCGGTACATTCCTTTTTTGTAGGATTGAGCTCATGCGTTCCTACATGGATGCGGTCTAAGGTGCAGTAATCCACATTTTCCGCATGATGCACGCAGTTATGGATCGAGCACTGGATGCTGTCGTTCTTTTCCTGATTCATCATTTCTCACCACCTTTTTCTGGGATGGTATCAGTATAACCGGACGGCAGAAAATGATGCTGGAAGAAAATGACAGGAATTTATGCGACAGTCTGGAAAAAGCCATTTGAACCGGAATCCAATAACTTAAGCATTTCCTGTTTTCTTATAGGAACCGGAAAAATATTTCATGATATCACGTCTCGTGATAATTCCGATAAAGGATTTATTGTCATCGAGTACCGGGACAAAGTTCTGCTGCATCGCCTTGTCCAGCAGATCTTCCATTTTCGCACCGGCATTTACCGGGCTGTTGTCCTGACGGCGCTTTACTTCCATGATGGAGATCAGCTCCATATCCTTTAAACTCTGGTTCATATGGCTCTTCATGTACCAGAGCAGATCACCTTCCGTCAGCGTTCCGGCATACCGTCCTTGTTTCGTAAGGATCGGCAGGGCGGAGTAGCGGTGCGCTTCCATCAGGTCGATCGCTTCTCTCAGGTTCGCGTCAGAATAGATAAATGCCACATCACTCTTTGGTGTCAGAAAAAACAGAATATTCATGTGTCTCTCCTTTAATATCCAAGATCTTCATTGATAAATACCATTTCAACTTCCATTCCGGTACAGGGGCGTTCTAAGATCAGGATCGCGTTACAGATCCTCTCCGGACTGTTGCAGTCATAGCACTTTTGGTCATCGGACACGACGCAAGGAGTCTTCTTGTTAAAACGCGCCGCGTTCTTTGGACAGGCGATATTTCGCGCGCGATCCATTGCGGAGGACAGATCCGGCGCGATTTTATTTTTCCCGATCACATAGTATACTCGTTTCGGTCCAAATAAGCTCTCGGAAAGACGGTTTCCGGTCCCGTCGATGTTGATGATCTGTCCGGTCTCTGCAGCGGCATTTGCGCTCAGTATGTATACGGTAGATTCTTTTTTTGCCCGGATCCTTGCATCCGGTCCCTGTTCCCAGTGCCAGATCACTTCGTTGTCTTTTCCGAGGACCTCAAAGAGATTCATCACTTTTGCGGTGATGGAGCCGCCAAAGCCGACCTTCTCGCCCTTGATCTGGTTACTCAGATAAGCGGCAGCTTCCTCCTTTGTCTCGAAATATGATGTATGAAAACGATGGTTTTCAAAGTTCTTTTTTAATACTGCGTAATCCATAGGTTCTCGATGTTCCTCCTTCGGGTACAGGCGGCAGCCGCCGCCGGGTCAGTGGCGCAAAAACCGGTCCAAAAGAAGCAGCGGATCAGCTTTTTCTTGCGTAAATAGAGTCATGATACTTCACCATGACTCGTCTATTGACATTATAGCATAAATTGTAACAAAAAGAGGGAAGAAAACATGAATTATTTGTGAAAAAATTCGAAAAGAGTCATAGTATATGAAAAAAAGGTTCCTGCCTGGAGTTCTTTGGATGGGTGATTTTGATATCATATTGACATTAAAAAAATAGAATATGATGTAGGCAGCTAAGAAATGTGGTGAACTTTTCTCATGCGACGCAAAAACCCCAGAGGTGGCAGCCTCTGGGGTTTTCTTGTATTAATGAAACTATGATAGACATAAAAAAGAAGCTGTATGGAATTCCATACAGCTTCATGACCTGTCCGGGAATCGAACCCGGGTTTACGCCGTGAGAGGGCGTCGTCTTGACCGCTTGACCAACAGGCCGGAATCGAGGCGACAAGATTCGAACTTGCGACCTCTGCGTCCCGAACGCAGCGCTCTACCAAACTGAGCCACGCCTCGATGTCTTTAAGGTTTTGTGTTTTGTGCTGTTCACCAGCGACTCGTATATAATAGCATGACCTTGAAAAAAATGCAAGCGTTTTTTTGAAAAAATTTCAATTTTTTGAAAAAAAGTTTTTTCGGCGAATCTTCCGGGATCAAGAAAAACCTCACAAAGCCTTATTTTATAAGGAAAAACAGCAATCGATGGGTATGGGAATCATGCGCTGCGAGCAGGAAGAAAAATGTCCGGAAAGTTCACAGAAACCCAAAAAATCGAAAAGAAACATGAAAATTCAATTCAAAGATCGATAAGAACACTATGACCCTGACGGCAGATCCTAAATGCAAGCAATATGAAGATGCATGAATCATATTTCAGTACAGTCTGTTATACAGAACTGTATTTCAAGCGATTGACGGAATGAATAAAAAGACTGCCGCATTTCCGATCCTGCGGCAGACTTAAAAGAGGGGATTTATATTGTAAATGTTTTTAAAACAAAAGGGAGGGACCGGCAGAACGCTCTGCCGGTCAAGTATGAAAAAGTATATTTTGTTCCAGGCTTGCTGTCCTGTTACGCTTTACAGGATACTGGAAAAATGTGTCGAAATATTGTGTTTGATGTGAAAAAATTGTGAAATCGCTGTAGGATAGAATGCTCACCTGGAAGGAAGCTCCTTTTTTCGGGCATGAGTTTTCTGGAGTGGAAATTACGGAGAGAAAGAAGGCGGGGAGGATCGCGCAGATCAAGACTGATAAAATTATAACAATTTCTACTCCGAAACGGTTGCAGGAACGTTCTAATTGGTATAAAATATAGATGTTTCTGCGATGATAGTACCGATATCAAAGCGTTGGACGGAAAGCTCCGTTCCGACCGCAGAAATATGATTGCATTTATAAAGAGCGCAGGAAGCTGCCGTTTGGAGCGGGCTCCTGCAGTCACGCAATAAAGGAGAAAAAATCATGAGCAAAAAGCCAGTAGTGTTAATGATCCTCGATGGTTACGGACTGAATAAAACACATGAAGGAAATGCGGTATATGAGGCGAAGAAGCCGGTGATGGACCGCTTAATGAAGGAGTGCCCGTTTGTGGAAGGTCAGGCCAGCGGACTCGCTGTTGGACTTCCGGAGGGCCAGATGGGAAACTCTGAGGTCGGACATCTGAACATGGGCGCAGGACGCATCGTTTACCAGGAGCTGACAAGAATCACAAAATCCATTCAGGATGGAGATTTCTTCAAGAACGAAGAGTTCCTCGCAGTTGTTGAAAACTGTAAAAAGAACAATTCCGCACTGCACCTGTTCGGACTCTTATCCGACGGCGGCGTGCACAGCCATATCACTCATGTCTACGGACTCTTAGAGCTTGCAAAGAGAAACGGACTCGACAAGGTATTCGTTCACTGCTTCCTTGATGGACGTGATACACCGCCGGCATCCGGAAAGGATTTTGTTGCGGCTCTGGAAGAGAAGATGAAAGAACTCGGCGTCGGCAAGGTTGCATCTGTGATGGGACGTTATTATGCGATGGACCGTGACAACCGCTGGGATCGTGTGGAGCTTGCGTATAAGGCACTGACAGCAGGTGAGGGCAATAAGGGAACATCAGCGACGGCCCTGATTCAGGCGTCCTACGATGACGGAAAGACAGATGAGTTCGTTGTTCCGGCTGTCGTGACAGGAGAAGATGGAAATGCGATCGGAACCATTAAGGACAATGATTCCGTGATCTTCTTCAACTTCCGTCCGGACCGCGCAAGAGAGATGACCCGCGCATTCTGTGATGACGAGTTTACAGGATTTGCGAGAGCGAAGAGGATCAAGACCACCTATGTATGCTTTGTTGATTACGATGAGACGATCCCGAACAAACTTGTCGCATTCAAGAAAGAGACGATCAAGAATACTCTCGGTGAGTTCCTTGCTGCCCACGGGAAGACTCAGGCGAGAATTGCTGAGACAGAGAAATATGCCCACGTTACCTTCTTCTTCAACGGCGGCGTTGAGGAACCGAATCCGGGTGAGGACCGTATCCTCGTGAAGTCCCCGAAGGTCGCAACCTATGACCTTCAGCCGGAGATGAGCGCACCGGCCGTTTGTGAGAAGCTGACAGACGCGATCCGCTCCGGAAAATATGATGTTATCATCGTAAACTTCGCAAATCCGGATATGGTAGGCCACACAGGTGTTGAGAACGCAGCGATCAAGGCCATCGAGGCTGTCGACGAGTGCGTTGGAAAAGCAGTTGAGGCAATCAAAGAGGTTGATGGCGTGATGTTCATCTGTGCTGACCACGGAAACGCAGAGCAGCTGATCGACTACAAGACAGGAGAGCCGTGGACCGCTCACACAACAAACCCGGTTCCGTTCATTCTTGTAAACGCGGGCGAGGGCTACGGCCTCAGAGAAGGCGGCTGCCTCGCAGATATCGCTCCGACCCTGATTGAACTTATGGGAATGGAACAGCCGAAAGAGATGACTGGTAAGTCTCTGCTTGTGAGAAAGTAATAAAGGCTGGTGTGTTGTAAAACAGCGGCAGAAAATATGAAGAATGGTTCCGGCAGTGTGGACGCAGAGAGTCTGTATGCCGGGACTATTTTTTTGTGCACACTTGACATAAGGATTCCCGGCGCATTAAGATGAAGGAAATGATTTCGGACAGGACAGAAGGAGAGCAGTATGGAACAGGAAACAAGAATCGCGGTAGTGGGAATTATTGTGGAAGATAAAGAGGCTGTGGGGGAGATCAACAGAATCCTTCACGATTACAGCCCGTATATTATCGGAAGAATGGGACTTCCGTACGAGAAGAAGCAAGTGAACATCATCAGCGTCATCGTTGATGCCCCGTCTGACTGGATCAATGCGCTTTCAGGGAAGCTTGGAAAGATCAAGGGGATCAGCGCGAAGGTGATGTATTCGAAGAACGGGCAGTAGGGAGAAACTATGATCGAAAAAATCAAGATCCGCGGCGCACGGGTCCATAACTTGAAAAATATTGATGTGGACGTTCCTTTAAACAAGATCGTCGCCATCGGCGGAGTCTCTGGTTCGGGAAAATCATCCCTGGCTCTGGGTGTCCTCTACGCGGAAGGTTCCAGGCGCTACTTAGAGGCGCTCTCCACCTACACGAGACGCCGTATGACCCAGGCGGCGAAGGCACAGGTGGATGAGGCACTCTATGTCCCGGCGGCGCTGGCGCTTCACCAGAGGCCTGGGATCCCGGGGATCCGCAGTACCTTCGGAACAGGAACGGAGCTTTTAAACAGCCTGCGTCTCATGGTGTCGAGACTGGCGAGCCACCGATGTCCGAACGGACATTATATCGAACCAACCCTTCTTGTGGCGGCGGGAAAGGAACTCTCCTGTCCGAAGTGCGGGGAAAAATTCTACGCCCCGTCGGCGGAGGAACTGGCCTTCAACAGCCAAGGCGCCTGCAGGACATGCGACGGAACGGGAATCGTACGCACTGTTAACCGTGCGGCCCTGGTGCCGGATGAATCCCTTACCATCGATGAGGGCGCGGTAGCTCCGTGGAATTCCCTCATGTGGTCCCTGATGACGGACGTCTGCCGGGAGATGGGGGTGCGGACGGACGTGCCATTTAAGGATCTCACGGAGAAGGAAAAGAACATTGTATACAACGGACCGGCGGAGAAAAAGCACATCTTTTACCATGCCAAGAACAGCAATCAGGCGGGTGAGCTTGATTTTACTTATTATAATGCGGTCTACACGGTGGAGAATGCCCTGGCGAAGGTAAAAGACGAAAAGGGCATGAAGCGAGTGGAAAAGTTCTTAAAACAGGACATCTGCCCGGATTGCGGCGGTTCCAGACTCTCGGAGGCAGCGAGAGCGCCGAGGCTCCGGGGAATCTCCCTGGATGAAATGTGCCGAATGCCATTAAATGACCTCACGGAGTGGGTCCGCAGTGTGCCGTGGTCTCTTCCGAAGGAGATGCGCCCGATGGCGGAGAATATCTGCGCGTCGTTTCTAGAGGTGGCAAAGCGGTTATTAGACCTTGGGTTGGGATATCTCTCCCTGGACCGCGCCGCATCTACACTCTCCACTGGGGAACGCCAGAGAATGCAGCTCGCGAGAGCCGTGAGAAACCGCACGACGGGTGTCCTCTATGTGCTGGACGAGCCGTCTATCGGTCTTCACCCGTCGAATATCGAGGGACTCACCGGTGTCATGCATGACCTGATTGCAGACGGAAACTCCGTAGTTCTCGTGGATCATGACGTCCAGATCTTAAAGGAGTCTGACTGGATGATCGAGATGGGACCGGAAGCCGGGGCTGGCGGCGGAACCGTCATTGCGGAGGGGACCATCGGGGAGATCGAAGAATCGGGAAAGTCGGTATTGGGACCGTTCCTATCCGGAAAAGCGGATACCTGCACGAGAGTCCGGGCGAATCGGGAGAATATGTTTGAGTATGGAAAAATCCATATCTCCACCGGAAATATCCACACGGTAAAACCTTTGTCTGCGGATATCCCGAAAGGTCGGATGACCGTGGTCACAGGAGTTTCCGGTTCCGGAAAGACGACTTTCGTCTTAGAGAGTCTGATCCCGGCGTTATCCGCCATGATTCACGGCGAAAAACGTCCGGAACACGTCCATGAGATCCAGGCGGAGGGGATCCGTCAAGTGAAGCTCATCGACGCGGCACCCATCGGCACGAATGTCCGCTCCACGGTGGCGACCTATGCGAATGTCCATGATGAGCTGCGAAAGATCTTTGCGAGAACACCGGACGCGAAACGTCTTGGGTATAAGACCGGGGATTTCTCCTACAATACGGGAAAACTCCGCTGCCCTGGATGTGACGGAACAGGCGTGATCAGCCTGGATGTCCAGTTCCTGCCGGACGTGGAGATCCCGTGCCCGGACTGCCGCGGATCGAGATATTCGAAAGAGGCGGATCTTGTAAAGCACACGGATAAAAGGGGAGTTTCCCATTCCCTGCCGGAACTTATGGATATGGATATCAATACGGCGCTGGAGAATTGCAGGGATATGAAGATTGTCTCCCAGAGACTGCAGGTATTAAGGGATTTAGGACTTGGCTACTTGACTCTGGGCGAGGAGACCCCGAGCCTCTCCGGCGGCGAGGCCCAGCGACTGAAACTTGCAAGCGAGATGGGAAAAGCCCAGGAGGACACGGTCTTCGTCTTCGATGAGCCGACGATCGGTCTTCACCCGGCGGATGTCCAGGTGCTCCTCGGTGTATTCCAGACGCTGATTGAAAACGGAGCCACCGTCCTTGTCATCGAACACGACCTGGATGTGATTAAAAATGCCGACTATATCATCGACATGGGCCCTGGCGGCGGAGAACAGGGTGGCCGGATTGTTGCGTGTGGGACGCCGGAGGAGATCAAAAATGTGAAAGAAAGTGTGACGGGGAGATACCTGTAAGGTGGAGTACATATAATACAAGATATTTAGACGAAGTTACTTGTAAATAAAAATATATCCGCTATAATATACGAGCCATAAGACGTATGCTTACGAACAAAAAATGCATAGACGATCATGATCACCGCTATCTCGATCATTCCGAAAACAAGTCCAAATGCGAATATATCGGTTATTTTGTTGGAATCATCATTAGAAATAACGCCTTTCAGCTGGTTTTGGTCATCTAATAATAAGGTTAATGCTCTCTGATGCGGAAAATCTGTATCAAGATTCAATCCAAGTCTGGAGACATCATATTGATAGGAGCTGCCTTCTGTATACATTACCGTGGTTGGACTGGTTCGTACTCCTCCTTTAAAAGTCGTTGCATTATAAGCTGTCAGCAATTCATTTGTCTTCAGGTTCTGGATATGATGGCTTAATAGTACAGTGCCACAACAGATGATTATGGATATAAAGATCCAGAGAAGGCAGTGAAATATCATTTTCTTAAAGGCGTTTGTTACCTTTGCATAGGTTGCGTGATCTAAAGTTCTTTGCCCATAATCTAAAGCCGCTGCAACTTCATCAAAATTAATAGCAGTATGTAGAAATAAGCCTGCATTACTCATCAGCTATTCCTCCGTAGGATTTATTTTCGCTATCTGATACTCCAGGTTTTTGGTCTAAAATATTTTATGAATTCATTCCCTTCCGCATACAGGTAAACAGGTATTCCATAAATGCTTCCTTTGTCTCTTTTTTCTTTCGACGGCTGCAGAAAAGGCAGGAACCATTTTTTAGACGGACAGAACCATCCTCCTCCACAGAGATCACCTGCGAAAAATTGAGGAGGAGACTGCGGCCGCTCATATAAAAACGCCCGCCCTTTGGCAGCAGCGCCATTAGATCCGAAAAAGAGAGGCGCGTGGCAACGTCCCCTTTTAACGTGTGGATGATCAGGCGGTGATTCTGCGTTTCCGCGTATAAAAAATCATCCAGAAGAATCCGCTGGCAGGATGACTGTCCCTGTCCAAGGACAGCCTGAATCTCAATGTAAGCCGGTTCGGAAAGAAAGGTGCGGATCTCATTGAGGCACCAGTCCAGAGCGTCTGCATCCACCGGCTTTAAGAGATAGTCAAGCGGATGTACCCGGTATCCCTCAAGGGAATAATCCCGCTCATTGCTCACAAAGATAAGAGGGATCCGTGCGGCAACAGTTCGAAGCTTTTCGGCTGTTTCAATCCCGTTCAGACCGTTTTTTGCAAGCATAATATCCATAAATACAGCGTTGAAAAGACCGGGGCGGAAAGCCTCTAAAAATGCTTCACCGCTCTCATAGCAGGTAAAATCAGCCATTTCTCCATGCTCCTCGAAATTCTTCTGTATTAAATCGATCAGATGCTTCTGATCGAAAACGAAATCTTCCACAATAGCAATATGCATCATAATTGCAGCACTCCCTTCACCACGATGCTTCTGAACCAAATAGGTCGAGGTTTGACCATTTGCGTCGAGGTGGTTTTCAGAAAAACACGTAATTGATATACTATTAGTATAGAAGATTATGCGAAAAATGTAAATATTGCGGGAACTTGATATTTATCTCAGTCGAGAAGACTCCCGCCTCTTTCGGGTGGTGAGTAATAGCAAATTTGTCTCAGTGGGAGGAAAATGGTATGAGAAAAAAATCGAAACGAATTTTAGCAGCTGCATTGTCAGCTATATTAATATGGAATACATGTGAATGGCAGCCGCAGGCGTTGGCGGCCGGTTCGCTGCAGCGGATAGGGGCTGAAACGGAGGCAGATGATACTGCGGAAACAGCAGAAAAAGAAGCTGTATTAAAAAAATCTGCATTAAAAGCCTCTCCGTCGGATGCTTCTCCGTCGAATGCGGAAGTAAGAGATAACCGCGGCGAGTCAGGTGCAAACGGAGCACCAAACGGCACAGCAACAGGAGCAGAGACAAAAGCAGAGATAGAGGCGTTTCTGGAGCTGGATGAGTCCATTGCAGTGCAGAAGCTCTCTCTGGGTGCCAAAGAAAGCGATATCATCCTTCCGGATACTCTGGAGGTTCGGATGGAGCAGGAAACTTTAGAGGATATTCAAAAAGCAGAAGGCGAACAGCAGATAGATGCGGAAGCTGACACCGAAAAAGAAAGCTCGGAGACGGATGCAGATGAGGATATCAGCAGGATTTCCGGCGTGACCTGGAAGCTGGATATCAATGAGAGCGACTATCCGGAATTTCACGGCGGGATCTCCCCACAGGATTATTTTGAAGAATTTGACGAGGATGGAGAGCCTATCGAAACCTCCGATAAGACTTGGAATGGCTATTATGAGGCGAATCAGGACTACAACGGCTGTGCCTATGTCTACACACCGGTTCTGCCGGAGGAATATCCGGTGGGAGAGGAGGCAAAGCTTCCGGAAATCTGCGTTCTCGTAGGAGAGATGCAGCTGATGACTCTGGCAGGCGGGGAGTATGATCTGAATAATAACTATCTGAACATTAACAGCGATAACCGAAATGACTTTGATGGAAAAACCATAACCGGCAGCTATTGCCCGAGCACCCGGCCGAGTGATTATTTAAAAATCAAGGGCGGTATCACAATTGATAATGTTACGGTCAATCTGACCATTAAAGATGTAACGATCAAATCTGGTGGCGACGGTGCCAGAGGATGGGATCTGGCTGGTATTTACCTGAAAGGCAATGCCCAGCTGAATCTGACCTTAGAAGGAGACAATACACTTTTGGGGCTGGAGCATGGAGCCGGAATTGAGGTGGAAAAAGGGGCAACACTGGTTATTACGGAGAATAGTAACGGAAGCCTGAGGGCAGTGGGAGGTGCCTATGGGGCCGCCGGTATCGGAGGAAATGCCGATGCGGTCTCCTATTTCCATGGAGCTCTCGAAACAAAAGATTTCGACGGTACGAAATATGGGACAGGAACGATTATAATCAAGGGTGGAACCATTGCAGCTGAAGGTGGAGTTTATTGGGTTTCCGGAGTGACGGATTATCAAGGAGGAGCCGGAATCGGAACCGGTACCTATGGAATCGGCGGAACCATTAAAATACTGGGTGGAAGGATAACCGCAACAGGAGGAAAGAATACAGGAGCCGGAATCGGAGGCGGAACTGGTGGAGGTGTAGACACGATCGTGATCGACGGGGCGAATGGCGAAGCTCCCGATATAACCGTATCTTCTTATAATAGTGCGTGGGGATATCTGGGAGCAGCCATCGGCAGCGGATGGAATGGAGTGAGTGATTTAAAATTATCCTGTGGTGAGATCCAGATATTAAGTGGATCTGTGAAGGTAAAGGGCGGAAATATTGGTTATGGAGTGTTAAGGGATGTTAATGGAAATAGCATGAAAGGCGGCAGTGTCACTATTTCCGAGAAGGTGCAGCTGGAGCTGCCGCTTGAAAGCAAGATTGCTCCCCGGGGAGAATGCACCTACGGGAAAAAAACATTCCGGATCACCGCTTATGATAACCAGCTATCAGGTGGAACCTATCAGGCTGACATATCCCTGTATCGGGAGAATGATACAGAAAGAACAAACCCGGTTTATCAGACAAAGGCAGAAATGACCGTCTCCGGATTCATGGGAACGATACCGGATATAACCCAGTGGATAGGCCATTCCGGAAATATGCAGATGGTTGTAGAGCTGACGCCTTCCGGTGGTGGGACAGGTAAGACGATGGAGGGAAGGGTTGCTTTAAACAAAGGAATGGATGAAACCATCTCCGTCACACTTGGAAAAACCGCCTACCAGAAGACAATGGATCTGACCATCCATGATGGCCGTTTGAGGGATGGTAAGAAATATACACTGACAGCTCAAATCGGGGAAGAAGCAAGCGAAGGCGGCACTGCACCGGATGTAGTAACCTATTCATCTCAAAAAGCTTCCGGTTATCAGATAAAGACTGGTAATGTCAGCTGGTATACGCCTCTGTTCGGAGAGGTTCCGGTATCGGTTCAGGTACAGGAAGAAGGAGGGGAAGGAGAAAATACGAATAGCTTTACAGTAACAGGAACCCTCACGATGAAGTCAGAGGAGGAAACGAAGCTTTCTCTCACCATCGGAGAACCCCTGTATCCTGTCCGGTTCCACTTCTATTCATCAAAGGTGCAGGCGGCAGAGAATGTATCCCTGACGGCCGGCCGGCTGGCTGGAGCCTTAGAAGCTCCGGTGGAATTAAAGCAGAACGAAGGCCAGTTTGCCTTTGACGGGAAGCTTACAATCGATGCAGAAGCAGGCAATCATGCATATGCTCTGGCATATCTTCCGGCCGGAAATTACCAGTTTGTGATAAATACAGGCATCACAGAATTAGGCAGCTCCGGTGGAAGCTTTACCCTGAACAGCGAAACGGTAAAGGCTGAGGCTGCCGGAACGGATATTACTGTATTAAATGCGGCAGAGGCGCTGGCGGGAGAACTGGATCTTTCCCTTGGAGATATATCTTTTTCCGGGGCAGATGGTCAGCTGACCATTTTATATTCTAAAAGAGATGATTCCGGCCAGGTGGTTACAGCAAGGCTAATAGGCCAGTCCTACGAGAAATGCTATCGGATCACTTCATCTAAGCTGGTAGAGAATCATCTTCTCTCTGTGGATACACCAGCTTCCGAGGAATTAAAGCTCGTATTAAAGAACCTTACGATTACACCGGCAAAGGCTATCGCACCGATTCAGATAAACGGAAAGTCCCAGGTGACCACCTATCTGGAAGGGGAAAACAAGATTTCGATTAATATATCAGGGAAATCTTCATCTTCACCTGCCGGCATCAGCGTGGCGAAGGATGCAAAGCTTACGATTGACAAGGAACCGGAACAGCCGGGCTCCATAGAGGTGATCAATAACACAAAGGTAAGCAAGACGGGTGCAGCAATTGGAGGAAATGTAGAACAGGATGCAGGAATCATTCACATCCAGGGTGGAACTGTAATTGCAAAAATGACGTATTACAATTCTAGGGGAGCTGCCATCGGTGCTTCGGAAGGAAAAAGTGTAAAAGAAATACGGATTAGCGGAGGAACAGTAACTGCAGAAGCAACATCGTATGGTGCCGGAATCGGAACAGGAGGTGCTTCCAGCAATAATAGAACCGGTAAAATCGTGATAGAAGGCGGAACGGTGAATGCAAGCTCGTGGAATGGTGCCGGAATTGGAAGCGGTTATGGATATGCCCCTGGAAACTCAGCGATAACTGCTGAGATTGAGATTCATGGCGGAATGATTACAGCCTATTCTGAACAGGGAGCCTGCATCGGAAGTGGTTCGAATAGTTCGTCGAAGGTGCTGATTGACGGTGGTACTATATGCTTAGGTAATAAGAATTCAAATCAGAGAAAAGCTGCTCATATTGGAATGGGACAAAGTAATAATACACAGGCACAAACCGATGTGGAGATTTCGGGTGGAACGATCTGTTTGATAGGGGCGGATGGATATATACCGCGACCGATCATTTATGGCTGGGAACAGGTAGATGGAACATGGCAGAAGAATACACCAAAAGATGGGAACGGTAACCCGGTTTATTATACCACAGCGGATCTGACCGGTATCTATGAGAATAACGTACTGGTTGAAAAAGCAGATATTGAAGGAAGCTCCTACGGCTTTAAGGATGTCCGGACAGATTCCAGCGGAAAGCTCTATATGTACCTTCCGGCTTTGGAGGCAGTGAAAGCCTCCTTTGGCGGTGTGAAATTTACCGGAAAGGTTGAGGCAGGCAAGGATGAGAATGTATTAGAGCGTGAACAGACCACCATTGATTATCAAAAGGAAGTCCTGAAAAATACGGCTCTGTATGATCTTGAATATGCGGAATCTCAGGATGCCACAACCTGGACAAGAATCTCGGCAGGCGGCGCGTCTCTGACGCAAATTCTGGATAATCAGCCGGAGAATGTGACCGAGATTCCTCTGTATGTGCGCAAGGCAGCCGCAGGTTCCGCAGTGGCAGGCGAAGTAACCGAGATAAAGATTCCGGTAAGACCGAAAAAACCGGATCCGATAACAGATGTAACGAAAGGCAGCTACACTATCAAGGTAAATGGACAGCTCGATTCCAGTTACGAGTACGGAATTTCAAAATCCGTGGATGGTGAGCTTCAGTGGCAGTCGGAGAAAACGTTTAGGTCGCCGCAACCGGCTCACACGTATTACGTAACCCTTCGTGTGAAAGCAACAGACAACAGTTTTGCATCGAAGCCGGCTGAACGCTTATCGGTGACAACACCGGATGCATTACTGATCGACGGTCCCGCCGGCAAAGTATCCTTTGAAACGAAGGGAACCTATGGACAGACACTTGATCAGATTTCGGTACAACTGGCAGAAGGATTTCAGGTTGTTAATTATAGTAGATCACCGGTTTCTGGAACATGGAGCTTCAGTAAGGATCAGAAAGGAACGCTCGCTTCATCCATTTATCCGGAGGTAAAGGGAACAACTGCATATCAAGTAGAATTTATACCGACTGAGACATCAGAAGGGCAGTATGGAGAAACTTTGACCCAAAGTGTGACTCCGGAGATATCTCCGAAAGAGTTGACCGCAGTTATTACGACGCCTATTGAAAAAGACTATGACAGAAGTACCGGTATCGCATTAGAGGCGACGGTGGAGATAGAAATTCCGGGTCAGAGCTCGGGTCAGAGCTATACCATCAGCGGCCTGAAAGGAAGCTTTGAAGATGCCAATGCCGGAACCGGTAAGACGGTAACCATTGATTCCTCAGAGGCAAGGGTTGAGACGGGTGAGAGTGCAGTGAATCTGCAGAATTACCTTATCACATATCCAGCTCAGACCGGAACCATCCGTCCGATACAGGGTTCGATTTCAATCGATCCGGAAGCATGGAGTGGAGAAAAAACCTATGGAGATGACAGCTTTTCCTTGATGGGTGTGAATGTAGTGGGAGATGGAGCTCTGAAGTATGAAAGCTCCAATGAAAATGTTCTTACCGTGGACGAACAGGGTCAGGTGACCATCAAAGGTACTGGTGCCGCTGATGTAAGCATCACCATGGCAAAGGGAACGAATTACCTTGGTACAAGCACACCGGCAAAGGGAACGATCACCATTGAAAAAGGAACACTCACCCTTGCCTTAACGGCTGTGAACCGGAGTACCGGAGCGCAGCAGCCGGAAGGGATTCTCGGAACCTACGAGGATGATTTTGATATCATTGCAAGTATTCAGGGAGCGTATGGTGACAAGCTGCAGGGTAAGATCCGCTTCTATGATAATGGAAATCAGGTTCCGGATACGATCCCTGTAGGGGAAGCTGGAACTGCGGTTCTCAACCTGACGAAGCCGGGAGTCGCATCCGTAGGAACGCACCGGATGACAGCCGAGTTTGATTTTGACACTCATCAGGAGTGGGCGGCCAAATACAACACGCCTGCTCTGGCTGCATTTACATTTACGATCGGAAAGGTGGCTGCACCGCAGATCACCTGGCCGACGGCAGCGTCGGTGAAGGCGGGAAGTACTCTGAGTGACTCTGCCTTATCAGGAGGAAGCACCGAATACGGAAGCTTTGCCTGGAAGAATCCGGCTCAGACGGCACAGGCGGGCACCCATAGCTACGAGGTGGTATTTACACCGAATGAATGGGCATCCGCTCGTTATGAGATCGCAGCGATGACCGGTACGGCAGAAGTGACAGCAACGGAAGAAAAGCCGGACGAAACGGAAAAGCCGGGTGAAACGGAAAAGCCGGGTGAAACGGAAAAGCCAGGTGAAACGGAAAATCCGGGCGAAACAGGCAAGCCGAACGAATCGAAAAGAACGGATGATTCCGATGATTCGGATGAGCCGGAAAGACCGAGTCGCAACAACCAGTCCTCCGGACAGGATAAAACCTCCGGCAGCGGTGCAGTCAGCCACGATTCAGTCAAAGGAACGATCGACAGTATAACAGGAATTATCACAGGAGAAACAAACAGCTTTGTCAATGACGGAAAGAGCCATTGGATGATGGATGAGCATGGCTGGTGGTTACGCTTTGCAGATAATACCTATCCGAAGGGAAGCGTGCGTGATTCCGGTAGTGTTTCGCATTGCTGGGAGCAGATCAACGGAAAATGGTGGGCCTTTGATGAAACGGGTTATGCTAAGACAGGCTGGTTAAGAGATGAGGATTACGGCGGCTGGTTCTATATGGATCTGGAACACGGCATGCAGACCGGCTGGGTGCTTCTCGATGGAGCATGGTACTATTTTAACCCGAATTCCGATGGAAAGAGAGGGATTATGTACGCCGGACAAAGGACACCGGACGGATACTATGTAGATAAAAACGGTGTCTGGGACGGAAGAAGCAAGCAGTAAAGCGAGCTTCAAGCCGAACCTCCGTGAGACTTGGCGCGTGATTCTGGTCAGCGAAGCTGACATGCTTCTATCAGAATCACTGCGCATCTTCGCGGAGAGATGCTCTTGCACTAAGTATAGAATAATCCGGAATGGATCCGCAGGCTTTGGGAATCCTTCCGGATTTCTATTTATTTTTTTTTGTGCCAAAAAACAACAATTCGTGTGTATTTGCTTGACATGTCGCGCGGATTATTAAATAATGAAAGCAGAGCAATAGGCTGACTTTATGAGCGTACATTAAAGTGAAAAGGAATCAGAAAGGGGCGTTGTGGTAATGAAAAATACACGAAAAGCAGCTGCGGTCTGGCTGGCCATGTCGTTGGCAATATCGACAGCTTTTGGGAATACAGCATGGGGAGAGATCCGGCCGGATACAGAGAATAACCGGTGTGTCCATGTGCATACGGCAGAGTGCTACAAAGATGCAGACAAAACAGCAACTCCATCCCAGATCGGAAAGGAACCTACGGAATGTACCCACATTTGCAGCGTAGAAAGTGGCTGTATACGGGATACAGAGAAGGAAAATAATGAGAATGCCGACACGTTGGATGCTGTTGCTTCCAATACAGGCGAGGATGATTCTAAGAAAGAGCAAGCAGGAGAAAAAGCCGCAGACCGGAAGGATTCTTCTGGTAATGCAGATGAAAATAAAAACTTAAACGATGTGCCTGCTCAGAACGAGGCAGCACTTTCTGTCAGCACGCCATCCAATGCGAAAGATACCACAGCCACAGGTGGAACCGTCACACAGGTTTCACAGACGAAGATCCTGTCATGGTCATGGTTTGATCCGGAGGAAAATCTGCTTGATGGCAGACTGGAGCTCACCGGAATCACTGAGGAAGCTCAGCCATCCTTTACAGAGATCATCGAGTATTTACCATCGGCCATTATTGCCCGGGTAGAAGAAGGCAAAGACGGCGAAAACGTTGAAGATGGGGAAGAAAAGAATCTGCCAATCACCAACTGGAGCTGCCCGGAGTATGTGCAGGACGAAGAAGGCCGCTGGCCACTGGAAGGCACCTATGAGTTTAAGGCAGAACTGGAAGAGGGATATGAGCTGGCAGAGGGCGTGGATGCGCTGGTGGTGGAAGTGTCTGTGGTGGGAGACCAGACGGCGGTGATTGATGATGGATGGGATGTTTTACGTGTAAGCCCGGCTTCAGGAGAGGACTCCATAACACTTAAGTTTAATGGGACAGATTTTTGGAGTTATAATAATGGTTTTAATAATATAAAGAATCGGACAAATATAACGGTTGACTCTTTGGGACAAGGAAATGATGGTCAGTATAAATTTCGGTTAACATTAAATGATACTTCAGCAAGTAATATTACTATAGCTAGTGGAGACTGGGAAATCGTGTTAAATGGTAATAATCAGCTGGATGGGAAAGGAAAGTCTTGTGGTGGAATAGGACTTTACATTACTGGCTGGGGAACCCACGCAACAATTGTTGCAGGAACTGGAGATGCATCTCTAACTGCTAATGGCAATCAAACATCAGGTAGTGGTGATGGATCCTGCGGGATAAAGGTTGAAGCAAATTTAACAGTACAAAGTGGAAATGTTGTAGCGGTTATGAAAGCTACGGGTAAATTTAATGATGCGTCTGGAGCGATTTGTGTAACTGGAAATGGAACCTTAAATATTAATGGAGGGTCAGTTACTGCAAAAGGAAATGGAAAGTATGGTTTATATGCAACTGGAACAATTAATATGTCTGAAGGCAACTTTGAGATTACTGGAGAAAATAAGATAGCAGTGGACCATGAGCCAAATTCTAATTTTACACTTGCAGGTGGCACAATTAACATCACCTCCCCGACTGGTCATACGGGACTTAGTACAAAAGGCAACCTGACGATTAAAGGTGGGAGCATGAAAGTAAATATTCTTGAAATAGTGAATAATACTACAATGACAGTAGAAGGAGGAAGATTAGAGACTGGAGGAATAAAGATTGGAGATAATGGTAAGCTGATAAATAGAGGAGAGCTTATTGCAAATGGTAATTTTGAAGGAAATGGAACAATTGTAAATACTGGTACAATTAGTGGAAGTGGAAATGTGCCGGAAGGAAACAGAACAGATCCTGGTAAGATCACATTCACCCATCCTGCGGAGGTTCCATATAATGATGGATTGGTATTGAATGTCAAGGCTTGTGCGAATATTAAAAAGCCAGAGAATGCAGGTGCGTTGACATATGAAATTCTTAATGAAAGCACAGGAAAAGGAACTATTGATACGAATGGTCTTTTGACGGTTAAAAAGATAGGTACGTTTGTAATTCAGGTTACAACAGAAGGGACAGGAGTCTATACACCTGCAAAGCCGGTTACGATAACATTGAAGGTTACTCCGGGAACATTTCCTACTGGGTGGGACTTGAAGGTGGAAGCTGCTAAGGGTGTATATAATGGTGCAAAAGGATATCCAGCAGCTACAATCACAACAACTAATATACCAGCTGATGCGAAGTATGAATATCAACTGGCTGCAACACAGGATAGCAAGCAATTGTCAAACCAGTGGTTGTCAGAATGCCCTAAGATTATAAATGTAACGTTTGATCAGTATGTATTTGTAAAGGTAATAACGGATAATTACGAGTCGAAAGTATTTCGTTCCAAAGATCCAATAAATATTGAAAGACGTGAGTTTACGAAGGACAATGTGGCTGTAACGGTCAATCCACAAACGGTCGTTTATAATGGAAAAGTCAGAAATTCGGAAATAAAAGTAGAAGCGTTTGAAAATTGGTCAGATTCTTCTGGAAATAAAGTTGACAGCGCGGATTATACAATATTGGGTTGGACAGATAGGGATGGAAATCCAGTTAAAGAGTTAAAGGATGCTGGAACATATATCGTTCGACTGATGGGAGCTAAAAGAAATTACTGGGAAGGTGTGATGGACGCTTCATTTACAATCGAAAAGTGCAAATTAAAATCACAAATGACAGGAGGCCCGGTAGATAAAGTCTACGATGGGACTACGGATATTACAGAGGAACAGGGTGTGTTCGTTGAACTTTGGAATGATTCTGGTGTGCCTGATCTCCAGGATATTCATGCGGACCAGGTCCAATATGCATATCGGAGCGCAGATGTTGGAGAACACTATATAGATGCGACAATCATCACGTTAGCGGGTGATAAAGTGAATAATTATGAGCTGATAAACGAGACTTCATCACTGAAGGGCGTTATCAAGCCACGTGATTTCGCGTCCATGACGGTATCCGCAGCGCCGCTCACCTACAACGGCACCGAGCAGCAGCCGAAGATCAATGCTTCTGTGGAAACCGGACTTGAAAATGTTAGCCCGGATGCGGTATTTACCTATTCTATGGATGGTGTGGATTATCAGAGTGAGATCCCAAGCTTTACAGAGGCGGGAACGTATCTGGTATATGTGAAAGCGTCCATGGCGAATTTCAATGACGCAGTCAAAACCGTTGCGGTGACGGTGACTCCGAAAGAAAGTTCATCCGGCGGTAATTCCGGAAATAATTCCGGCAATAACACGTCCGGAGGCAGCGGCTCCAATAGCGGAAGCTCCGGAAGTGGCAGCTCCAGTTCAGACGGGGACAGCTCCGATTATGATGATCCGAACGAAAGTAGTGTTAAAGTAACCCCGAATCCGTCCAACAAGGTTACAAAGGACAGTCAGAAGGGCTACAGAAATGTGGAACAGGGCATCATCACCGGCACAGCCAATCAGACCGTGAACGATGGCTACAGCCATTGGATGAAGGACGCCAAAGGCTGGTGGCTTCGCTTTAGTGACGGTACATGGCCAATGGCCGACCGCACCGGCGCATATCATTGGGAGAAGATCAACGGAAAATGGTGGGCCTTTGATGAAATGGGTTATGCTAAAACAGGCTGGTTAAGGGATGAGAATTACGGCGGCTGGTTCTATATGGATCCGGAACACGGCATGCAGACCGGTTGGATGCTTCTCAATGGAGTCTGGTACTATTTTAACCCGATTTCCGATGGAAAGAGAGGGATTATGTACGCCGGACAAAGGACACCGGACGGATACTATGTAGATAAAAACGGTGTCTGGG
>NZ_WQPQ01000060.1:107324-239054 GCF_018785365.1 Clostridium sp. MCC344
ACAAGCAGTAAAGCGAGTTTCAAGCCGAACCTCCGTGAGACTTGGCGCGTGATTCTGGTAAGAGAAGCTGACATATTCCTGCCAGAATCACTGCGCAGGAAAAAATCTGCTAAAATTAAGCTTGTTAAGCGTTTCGGTGAACGCTATAATAAAAAAGCATTAATCGGCATCGGAAACAGAAAAGCAATTGAATTGAAAGATTCGATTGCTTTTTTAAATTTGGCATCCCCATTCCATCCATGTTCTCCATATAGATGTCCATAAAGACAAGCTGAAAATTGACCTGGGCGGCAGCTTTCAGACAGTTCTGCTCTGTCATCCACAATCGCAATCTGCATCGTGCCATCTCCTTTGCACAATAATCCAATATTAGTATAATATAAAACCGCAGGAAAAAACTTGCGTCTTAAACAGGAAACCTGCGTCTTAAACAAAGTCGGTTGCATTTCTCTTGACAAGATGCTACGCTAATTATATTACCAGCCTTTTAGGTGAGAAGGTCCGCGAGGATCGCACTGCGGCGGAAAGGAAGAGTGCCGCTGTCGCGCCCCGCCGCAGGCGGAGAATCCTGCAAGCAGGATTCTTTTTCATTTTTCTTTTCGGGAAAGGAGGCCCGGCATGAAAATCGCACTTTGTACGGAATTAAGGAATGCAGAATGGTTTGAGAGCAGGCTGCGCTCCCTTTTTGATGGGGATGGTCAGCTTGTCATCGATGAGCTATGGAATGAGAAGCAGCTATCTCAGGCACTGCGGCGGAGCCGATATCATGCGGTTGTCATCGCAATGACCGGGGCAAGGGGATTGGAGGCTGCCATTCAGGCAAAGCAGCTGGCACCGGAAGTACCGCTTGTCTGGTGGAGTGATGATGAAAACTTCGCCCTGATTGCGTATCAGCTTCGTATCCCGGCATTCCTCTCCATAGATTGTAGTGATCAGGAGCTATATGAGGCGATGGAGCCCATCAGGAAACGGAGGTATGGAAATGCGAATTGCGCTATGCAGCTATAGTCAGAAGGAGAAAGCAGTCTCCCGGCTTCTTCAGAGAAAAAGGGGAAGTAATGAATCAGGTGAGAAAGAAAAGTATGAATAAAAAATATTACCGGAGAGAACAAAACCGTCACGCTATATAGAAAATAATGACAACAGGAGGAAATGGATATGAGGTATAAAAAGAAGAAACGGCAGATCATATCTGCAGCATTGGCGGCAATGATGGCGATGCAGTTATGCATACCGTCTGCAACGTTTGCTGCAGTTCCTACAAAAAAGTTGAAAGTGATCACGGGATTTACGGAATTACCGGAGGAGGTCGCGCATATTCAGATCCCTGCGGATGCCGGAGAAAACTTTGAGGATTATCTGAATTTCCCGGAGACGATCGAGGCTTCGGTGGTGGAATATAAGAACGTGGATCATCAGAAAAATAATGCGGATCGCGATAAGGGCGCGGAAGATGAGAAAGCGGCAGCAGACGACCGTGATAAGAAAGAAGACTTTGGAATTGCTACCGGCAGTAATGCAAAGAAAGAAAATCTGAATGAGGAGGAAACTCCGGAAACAGAAAATTCAGAAAACGTGCCGGATAGCAATGATGAGGAGGAAGCAGATAAACAGGAAGTTCAGGAGAAAGACCAGCAGGGTACGTTTCTGATCGCGACCGACAGCAATGCCGGGGATTTTCTTAAGGATTATGAGTTTGAAGATGAGGAAATCTCAGAAGATATCCCGGTGCTGACGGATATCAGCGTTACTTGGGAGCCGGATGAGAACCGGGAAGATGAAAGTGGTTTCTATTATTATCTTCCGGTTCTTCCGAGAGAGTATATTTTGGCAGCGGGCGTGGAGCTTCCGGAGATCGAGGTCAGCATGGACGGCGGAATCGCTTTGCTGGCATCAACAGATACTTATAATATTGCGGATGGCGGTATCGTCATCAACAGCGACACATTGGAACAGTATAATGATGCGACTATCACGGGAAGCAGTACGACCCATGTTATTCTGGTTAATGGTGTGGAGGCTACAATCACGATTTCGGATCTGGATATCCAGATTCCGATCGACAATAACGCTACGACAACAAGTAACTGGATACCGGCGATCCGACTGGCAAATGGTGCAAAACTGAATCTGATTCTGAAGGGAAAAAATACACTCAAGGGCGGTGATATGTGTGCGGCTATTGATGTGCCGGAAGGCTGTACCCTGACGATCAGCGGAGAGGGAAGCTTAAAAGCAACCGGTGGAGGAGGCGCCGGAATTGGTGCGTCGAGCATGAGAAAGGGTTCCTTGGGGACGATTGAGATCAACGGAGGCAATATCGAAGCTTATGGCAGCGGGATGGCAGCAGGTATTGGCGGCGGTTTAGAGGGCGGCATCGGTACCATTGTCATCAACGGCGGAACTGTGTATGCCAAGGGCGGATATGGAAGCTACCCCAAGGATATTAAAAATGTATACGGTGGAGCAGGAATTGGCGGTGGAGCGTGCGGCTGCGTGGATCGGATTGAAATCAGTGGTGGCAATGTGACAGCCTATGGAGGATATGCTACGAACGCAGGAAGACATCCCGGAGCCGCAATCGGCACTGGCGGCGGTGGAGCAAAACCGATAGGCGAAGGTAAATACAAGTATGGTGAGATTGAGATCAATGGTGGAACGGTTTCAGCCATTGCATATCATAATGAAGTATATGCGATCGGTGTCGCAGTGAAGCCCGGTCAAGCGCTGCCGGAGGGTAGTACCTTGGAGGGCTCCATTTCCATCAGTAATGAAGCAACAGTAAACTTAAATGGCGGCGATTATTTCCCGAAAAGTGAAAATCCCGGACTGAAAAACTATACCATTCAGGGCACGATTGCGGATGTACGATTCACCGAAAGCACTTATCCGGTGACAATCAGCGTGGGAGGGATTACCTGGAATGCAGGGACGATGAAGGTGAGCGATTATCAAGGTACACTTAAGGCATCCAATTATCTGAAGCCATTAACGCCAGGGACACCGGTAACGGTAACGGTGACGGTTGGAGACTATGTTTATCAGATGGAAGCTGACGTTGCTGATGTTGATGATAAGAATGCAACGATCACTTTGAAGGCCGCAACTCCTCTTTATGAGACAAGATTAAAATTTGTTTCCACGGCGATCACGAGCGATCAGATATTACAGGCAACCGATATCACGGTCAGGCAGAATGGTGAACTGTTGAGCAATCAAGAAGGTCAAAGTGCAGCCATGGTCATTCCTTCCATGCAGATTTCGTATGATGAAGCGAACACGGGACATCTGACGGTATATCTGCCGGAAAATAAGAATAAAACAGAGATTTCGGTGACGGTACCGGGCTTAAATGACGGCAATCCGATCACAAAATCAGGTGAGACGATTTCGACAACAACACCAAATGAAATTGCGATGTTTTATGGTGATACCTTTTGTAGTCATGAGCACTATAATGCAGATGGATTTTGTGAAGCATGTGGTGCATATCAGGAGGCAGGAACGTGGCAGGGCTATTATGAGATTTATAATGCCGGTCAGCTTTTCTGGTTTGCAAAGCAGTTTAATGATGGTAAAATCTCTAATACGAGCAATCTGAAGCTGATGAAGGATATTAAGATCCCGGGCGGATATGCCTGGACAAGCATTGGAGCCATAGCTGATGGTAAGTCTTTCGAGGGGAATATTGAGGGAAATTACCATGTAATTTCCGGACTGCGACCTGCTAATGACGGTACAAGTTTTAAGTACGGACTGGTGGCATGGATTAGACATGGGAGTGTACAAAATATAGGGCTGGTGTTGGAAGGTAATTGGACTTGCGGGTTGTGTCGTGACGCTTATGCTATCAACATTCAGAATTGTTTTGTAGTAGGAACAGATTTTTCAAATAGTTGTTCAAACGGAACGGTGACTAATTGCTTGGCTGTATCAGGAAAACTGGAAGGAAATAAGTACCCGAATGATTATAGGGCTACTTTTACGAACTGTTATGAGACAACAAAGAGTAAGTATAATTCTCCGGGTATTACTACTCTAGATAACGAAGAAAAACTGAAATCCGGAGAAATTGCCTATAAATTAAACGGTGATCAATCAGATGGTACGTGGGGACAGGTGATCGGAACGGAGGATTACCCGCATTTCCGCAAGTACAGTAAGACGGTATATTATGATCCAGCTACTCAGACATATTCTAATAATAAGGCGGCAAGTATCACTTCCGCAGCTGTCACGGATATTAAGACGATTTCTGACACAAAAGCGACTGCTACACTTAAGGCAACAGGAACTCCCGGAGCAGAGGTTAAGTTTTTATTAACCTCCGGCGAGGATGAGCGGACATTAACATTAGATGATATGTTCTCGAATGGAACGCCACTTAGGGAGAGTTCTTCCGGAAACTATGAGTGTACTATTACGGATTTAGCTCCGGACACAGAATATCATGTCAGACTGATGATTAAAAAGGAGGGTAAGTTATCTCTTGATGTAACCTATGTAAATTTCCGGACAGAAAAAGTGCAGCAGGAGGCACCTAAGGCTGCGGATGTTTCTATCAATTACGAACAGGAGACTTTAGAGAATAAAGCTTCCTGCGATCTGGAGTATGCTGCTTCTAAGGATGCACAGTCATGGACAACGATAAGACAGGGTGCTAAGGTTCGTCTGACAGGGCTGCTGGATAACATTCGTGAAAATGGTGGGTCTGTACCATTCTATATTCGCAAGAAAGCATCCTCGTCCATGTCAGCCAGTGAAGCGGTTTTGGTGGCGGATTTGCAAACACAGGCGATTCCGGAAGAATCGAACAAGCCGAATATTGATTATCGGAAGGAAGAAATCACAATTTCCTCATCTTTACAGTATGTGATTGTAAACGGAGCCAATACCTCTCCAAGCTGGACATCTGCAAAAATGGGCAGTGGATCAGGAATTTCGATTACAGACATCATTTCTTCCGATCATGAGAGTACGGTTTATTATCGGTATGCTGCAAGCAGTAAGGATAAGAAATTTGCCGGAAAACCTGAAAGTATCACGATTCCTAAAAGAACGGCAGCACCGGCTGCAATAACTGAGAATGAGGTGGATATAACCGGTACGACGATTACCATAAACAGAACGAATCCGGAAAATGACATTGAGTATGGATACCGTGATGTAGATTCAGACGGAGCATTTACATGGATTGACGGTACGAAAATTCAGGGATTATATCCGGCACATGGATATCAGGTAACCAGCAGAATAAAGGCGAAAGAGAATGCATTTGCTTCTGAGAGAACGGAACCGCTTAATGTGTCTACCAAGGATACACTGAGAATTGTAGGAAACGGAACACAAAAGTGGAATGCGAAGGGGACTTATGGGGTTTCACTTGCTAAGATTCCGGTTTCCCTGGCTTCTGGTTATGGTGTGTATAATGGTGCAAATCAACTGGTAGCCGGAACCTGGAGCTGGGAACCGGAAAATAGTAGTTCAGCATCTGGTATTTATCCGAAGGTAAAAGGTAACAAGGCTTATACCGTGAAATTTACACCGACAGATTCAAGTGCTTCATACGATGGGACATTAACAGCTTCCGTGGTACCGGAAATCTCTAAGTACACACTGCAATTATCAGTTGCGGTAGAAGATAAGACCTATGATGGCACGAAAACAGCAACTGTGCATGAACCGCTGATTGTAAAGACTGGCGTGTATACAGGTTCAGGAGAGGAGCAGCTGCAGATCACAGGCTTAACAGCAGCTTTTTTGGATGTAAATGCCGGAACCAATAAAAAGGTTGTGATCGATGCTTCGAATGCAGTGATAACAGGAGCAGTGATCAGTGGCGGAGCAACAGCCGATCCGGATAACTACCAGGTCAACATTCCTTCCAGTGCAACCGCAACGATCGAAAAAGCAGCATCTTCGATCACGATCAATGATGCAGAGTGGCCGGGAACGAAAACATATGGCGATCCTGATTTTCCATTGACTGGAGTTACCACCGTTGGAGATGGAGCGGTGACCAAGACAAGCGACTCTGCGAATGTACTGACGGTCGATGCAGATGGCCGGGCAACGATCCATGGCGCAGGTACGGCAACGGTAACGATAAGTGTGGCAAGTGGCACCAATTACACGACAGGTAATAATTCCAGACCGATCACCGTTCAGAAGGGAACCATTTCCCTGAATCTGAAAGCCGGAAAGAAAACCGGTCTGATGCAGAGACTCCTGGAAGTTCTTGGAAATGTGGAAGATACTTATGTTCTGACTCTGGAAGCGAAGGGAGCTTATCAGGATGTGCTGGCCGGAACGGTAATATTTTATGAAAATGGACAGCAACTCAATCAGACGCCGCTCCCATTGACCAATGGAACCGCGTCCATGGAATATTCGGTTCCTTCTGCCGGTACGCATGAAATTTCGGCAGAATATGTGCTTCCGGCCGATGGCTCAGAGAAGGAAAATTACAATGATCCTGCACAGGTAAGCTGCAGCTTCGAGGTCGAAAAAGCAGATGAGGATCAGATTCAGATCAAAGAAGTGGACGGGAAGCTCTACGGTGATGATCCATTCGAACTGGAAGTTACCGGACAGAAGGGAAAAGGAGCTGTGAAATTCTCCGTTCCTGCTGACAATGGAGTTCTGGAGTTATCCGAAGTGAACGGAAAAACAGAGGCGAAGATTATCGGAGCCGGAACGGTCCTCGTGACAGCTGAGGTTGCCGGGGATACTGGCTACAATGGAACAACGGTAACAAGAGAGATTACCATTGGAAAGGCACAGACCCCGGAGGTTTCGGTGGCAGCGCCGAAGATTGAACCGGTTCCGGCAGATGCACCGGAGAAAGTAAAAGCGATCGCTAACCTCTTAAATAAGAACGCCCCGAAGATTACCGGACTGGATACTGTCACAGCAGATCTGATCCGGGAAACGGAAAACGGGGATGTGATCGTAAAAACAGGAGAAGATCAGACGATTTCCGGAGCGGAAGCGAAGGAAAAACTTAAGAAGGAAGGAGTCGATACCGCAGGAAAGAAGGTAAGACTGGTGGTTGAGCCGTATATGTCGGTGGAAGTAAAGGGTGTGACCGAAAAACAGGGAGTGAATGTGATCACTTTTGAAATCACTGCATTATACAATGTAAAAGCCACAACAGCCGGAAAGAATGAGACCATGCAGGAGGAAGGAACCGGTAGAAATACCATTCTGATCGGCACAGCAATCCCGCAGAAGGTTGGAATCCCGGTTACGATCACCCTGCCGCTCCCGGCAGATTATCCGACCGAAGATCTCTTTATCCGGCATCTGTTACATAGCGGAAAAATTGCTTATTATCCGGTAACAGTAAAGAAAACGCAGGGAATTGCGATGGCAGAGTTTGTAAACAAGGATGGCTTTAGTACCTTTGAGCTGCTCTCAGACAGCCGAAAGGGAACGGTTGCATTTGATAATGGAGTCGGAGAACGGAGCTATAGCCTGGAGCAGATGGATGAAGCGCTTCCGACAGTCAGCAAGGATGGAGTTGTGTTCAAGGGCTGGAAGATCAACGGCATGTTGTATACAACTGTGAACGAAGCACTCCTGGATGTGCTGGATCAGGCAGAAGGACATCGTGTGACGGCGCAGGCAGTTCTGGAAAGCAGCAGTCCTGAAACTCCTGATAATCCGAAGGAAGACAATAAACCTGGTTCTGCAACTCCTGATAATCCGAGGGAAGACGATAAACCTGGTTCTGCAACTCCTGATAATCCGAAGGAAGACAATAAACCTGGTTCTGCAACTCCCGATAATCCGAAAGGTGACAGGAACACCGGTTCCGGCAGTGACAGAGAGGATACTGACTGGAATGTGACCAGAAATGCGTGGGAAACAAAGAAAGTCAATGGCGTAGTCAGATGGAGATACTATGGCAGCGATGGACGATGTGTATCCAATGCATGGAAACAGCTTCCGTACAAGGAAACCATGTTCTGGTATCACTTTGGTGCTGACGGGTACATGGATACCGGCTGGTTTAAAGATGCGGATGGAAACTGGTATTACCTGAATCCGGTATCTGACGGCACGCAGGGAACCATGAAGACCGGCTGGCTGAAAGACGCAGACGGAAACTGGTATTATCTGAATCCTGTATCTGATGGTACGCGGGGAGCGATGAAGACCGGCTGGCTGAAAGATGCGGATGGAAGCTGGTATTATCTGAACCCGGTTTCTGACGGTACCCAGGGAGCGATGAAGACCGGATGGTTTACAGATCCGCAGGATGGACATCTTTATTATCTGGATCCAAAGACCGGTGCAATGGTGACCGGAAACATACAGAATGATAGCGTGTGATTCTGTTTCATGGGGATCCATCAACTTTTATGGTTGATGGATCCCTGCTTTTATCTTCTCATAGGACAAATGGAAATTTTTACTTGACAGTTCTATGTTTTTTCATGTATGATAGAAATAGTGTGAAGAGACATTTATCGTTTTCATGCAAATGTATGTAATGACCACTCCCGTAGAACAGACTACGGAAGTTAAGCCCATCGGACAGGCGGGTCAAGCGCCGCGTGGGGTTAAGCCCACATTATTGATTGAGTTAAAAGCTCAAATTTATAAGTTGATTACTTTATAATCAGTGTTTGAAAAACACATCATCTTGTGAATCGGTCAATAAGTGCAGGGACAATATATTTGCGATTGCAGACTTGGAGGAAAAAACGATAAAGGTCAGAGGCAGATGGGAGCGGAGTGACGCGCCCCAGACCCCAATGGAATAGAATCGTTTTGAGCAGATGATGGTTTTGGCGTCATCTGCTTTTTTTATTATTCAGATGATGCGCAATCAATAAAATGCGTGAGGAACAAAACCATGGACAGAGAGAGACAAAAGAAAGCCCCGATCTATGAAGCGCTCGAGGCATTTAAAAAGAAGAGAGTTGTCCCGTTTGATGTACCGGGACATAAGAGAGGACGCGGAAATCCGGAACTGGTACAGCTTTTAGGCGAAAAATGTGTATCTTTGGACGTAAACTCCATGAAGCCGCTTGACAACCTCTGTCATCCGGTCTCCGTGATCCGTGAGGCAGAAGAGCTTGCGGCGGAGGCATTCGGAGCGGCCAGCGCCTATCTGATGGTAGGCGGAACGACATCGGCGGTCCAGAGCATGATCCTCTCGGTGGTGAAAGCCGGAGATAAAATCATCCTGCCGCGAAACGTACATAAGAGCGTCATCAACGCTCTGGTGCTCTGCGGCGGAATCCCGATCTACGTAAATCCGGAGATGAACCAGAAACTCGGTATTTCGCTGGGAATGCAGGTCGAAAAAGTAAAACAGGCCATCGAGGACAATCCGGACGCGGTTGCGGTGTTCGTCAACAACCCGACCTATTACGGCATCTGCTCTGATATAAAAACGATCGTACAGCTTGCCCATGCGAGGGGCATGAAGGTTCTCGCGGACGAGGCTCATGGAACCCACCTGTATTTCGGAAAGAATCTTCCGATCTCCGCAATGGCGGCGGGAGCTGATATGGCGGCGGTATCCATGCACAAGTCCGGCGGAAGCCTGACCCAGAGTTCGCTTCTTCTTTTAAATAAGGGAGTGAACACCGATTATGTGCGCCAGATCATCAATCTGACCCAGACTACAAGCGCATCCTACCTGCTTCTTTCCAGCCTTGATATCTCAAGACGAAATCTGGCTCTCCGCGGTGAGGAATCCTTCGCGAAGGTCGTTGAGATGGCAGAATACGCGAGACGGGAGATCAACTCCATCGGCGGCTATTATGCTTATGGAAAAGAACTGGTGAACGGGGACAGCATTTTCGATTACGATGTGACGAAGCTCTCCGTATATACAAGAGACATCGGACTTGCGGGAATCGAGGTCTATGATCTTCTGCGCGACGAGTATGATATCCAGATCGAATTCGGTGACATCAGCAACATTCTGGCTTACATCTCCATCGGAGACCGGATTCAGGACATCGAGCGTCTTGTGGGGGCTCTCGATGATGTGGAACGTCTCTACAAAAAGGACAGCGCGGGACTTCTCTCTGGTGAGTATATCTCCCCGAAGGTCGTGATGTCCCCGCAGAAAGCGTTCTACTCCGAGAAGGTCTCCGTTCCGGTGGAAGCGTCTTCAGGAAGAGTCTGTGCGGAGTTTGTGATGTGTTATCCGCCGGGAATCCCGATTCTGGCGCCGGGTGAGATGATCACGGACGACGTGGTCCAGTATATCCTGTATGCGAAGAAAAAGGGATGCTCCATGCAGGGAACAGAGGATCCGGCTGTGGACCATCTGATGGTGCTGGCAAACATATAGGCTTTGGCCAATACGATACAAGGAGTCACGAGATATGGAATTCTGGTTTTCAGAACTGCACACCGGAAACGTCAAGCTGTCCATCAAGATCGAAAAGCAGCTGTTTTCCGGGGAGAGTGAATATCAGCGGATCGACGTGTTCGATTCCGAGGAATTTGGAAAATTTATTTCTCTGGACGGGGAGATCGTATTCTCCGAGAAGGACGAGTTTATTTATGACGAGATGGTGACCCACGTGCCGATGGCGGTCCATCCGTGTGTGAAGGACGTACTGATCATCGGCGGCGGCGACGGCGGTGTCGCGAAAGAGCTTTTGCAGTATGACTGCGTGGAACATATCGATGTCGTGGAGACGGATGAGATGTTTGTGGAGGTTTCAAGAAAATTTTTCCCGGAGGTAGCCTGTGCCTTAGATGATCCGCGTGTCGAGGTCCACTATGATGATGGTCTGAGATTTTTAAGAAACAAGAAGGCAAAGTATGACCTCATCATCAACGATTCCACAGACCCCTTCGGCCATACTGAGGGACTGTTCACGAAGGAATTCTACGGTAGCTGTTACAGTGCCTTAAAGGAAGATGGAATCATGGTCTACCAGCACGGAAGCCCATTCTACGATGAGGACGAGCTGGCCTGCCGCAGCATGCACCGCAAGGCATTCCGCTCCTTCCCGATCAGCCGTGTGTATCAGGCGCATATTCCAACCTGTCCGTCCGGATACTGGCTCTTCGGCTTCGCTTCAAAGAAATATCATCCCATCAAGGATTTCAAACCCCGGGAATGGGATGCATTAAATATCGAAACATGGTATTACACGACACATCTTCACATGGGAGCGTTCATGCTGCCGAAGTATGTTGAGGATCTTTTAAAAGAGGAGGAAAAATAAACATGAGCAGATTAATGATCATCGGCTGCGGAGGTGTTGCGTCCGTAGCGATCCACAAGTGCTGTCAGAACAGTGATGTATTCACAGAAATCATGATCGCAAGCCGTACCGTATCCAAGTGCGATGCCTTAAAGGAGAAACTTCAGGGAACTACAAAGACGAAGATCACGACCGCGAAAGTGGATGCTGACAACGTGGACGAGCTGGTGGCTTTAATGGAAAGCTACAAGCCGGATGCAGTGTTAAACGTTGCACTCCCGTATCAGGACCTGACGATCATGGATGCATGCTTAAAGGCCGGCGTGAACTATATCGATACCGCAAACTACGAGCCGGAGGACACCGACGATCCGACCTGGCGCGCGATCTATGAGAAACGCTGCAAGGAAGAGGGCTTCACCGCATACTTCGATTATTCCTGGCAGTGGGCATATCAGGAGAAATTCAAAGAGGCTGGACTTATGGCACTCTTAGGAACAGGTTTTGACCCGGGCGTCACAAGCGTCTTCTCCGCATATGCGTTAAAGCACTATTTCGATGAGATCCACACCATCGACATCTTAGACTGCAACGGCGGCGACCATGGCTACCCGTTCGCTACAAACTTCAACCCGGAGATCAACCTCCGCGAGGTATCTGCAAACGGCTCCTACTGGGAGAACGGCCACTGGGTAGAGACAAAGCCGATGGAGATCAAGCGCGAGTACAACTTCCCGCAGGTCGGAGAGAAGGATATGTACCTCCTGCACCACGAAGAGATCGAGTCTCTCGCGAAGAATATTCCGGGCGTAAAGCGCATCCGCTTCTTCATGACCTTCGGCCAGAGCTACCTGACCCACATGAAATGCTTAGAGAACGTTGGAATGCTTTCCACTTCCCCGATAAACTTTAACGGACAGGAGATCGTTCCGATCCAGTTCTTAAAGGCGCTTCTTCCGGATCCGGCATCCTTAGGTCCGAGAACCGTCGGAAAGACAAACATCGGCTGTATCTTTACCGGTGTGAAGGACGGAAAAGAGAAGACGATCTATATTTATAACGTATGTGACCATCAGGAGTGTTACAAGGAAGTCGGCTCCCAGGCCATCTCCTACACGACTGGCGTACCGGCAATGATCGGTTCCATGATGGTAGTAGACGGAACCTGGAAGGGCGCAGGTGTATTCAACGTCGAGGAGTTCGATCCGGATCCGTATATGGAAGCGCTGAATAAGTGGGGACTTCCGTGGGTTGTGGATGAAAATCCGGAGATCGTAGAATAAATGAAAATTAATGAATTACCTACTCCATGTTATGTAATTGATGAAAAAAAGCTTCGGAAAAATCTGGAAATCTTAAAGAAAGTAAAGGACGACACCGGCTGCAAGATCCTCCTTGCCCAGAAGGCATTCTCGAACTTCTTTGAGTACCCGCTGATCGGGCAGTATCTGGACGGAACCACAGCCAGCGGTCTTTTCGAGGCAAAGCTTGGATATGAAAAAATGGGAAAAGAAAATCACGTATTCGCTCCGGCCTTCAAGGAATCGGAGATCGGGGAACTCACCGATATCTGCGAACATCTGGTATTCAACTCCTTTTCCCAGCTTGAAAAATACGCGGACTTCTGTAAGGAAAAAGGCGTCAGCATCGGCATCCGCGTAAACCCGGAGTGCTCCACTCAGGGCGACCACGCGATCTACGATCCCTGTGCGCCGGGCTCCAGACTCGGCGTGACCCTGGCCAATTTCCGGGAAGATCTTGTGGAAAAGCTTGACGGGATCCACTTCCATACCCTCTGTGAGCAGAACTCGGATGATCTGGAGACAACTCTGAAGGCGGTGGAGGAAAAATTCGGAAAGTACCTGAAGCTTCCGAATATCAAATGGCTCAACATGGGCGGCGGACACCATATCACGAGAAACGATTACGACATCGACCGTTTAGAACGCTGCATCCGCCATATGCAGGAGACATATGACGTCACTGTCTATGTGGAACCGGGGGAAGCAGTGGCGTTAAATGCGGGATATCTTGTGACGGAAGTCATGGACATTGTGGATAACGGCATCAGGACACTGATCTTGGACGCTTCCGCCGCCTGCCATATGCCGGACGTGTTGGAAATGCCCTACCGTCCGCCGTTAAAAGACTCCGGAGAAGCGGACGAAAAGCAGTACACATACCGTCTCTCATCAATGACCTGTCTTGCGGGTGACGTGATCGGCGACTATTCCTTCGACCACGAGATTCAGATCGGCGATAAACTCTATTTCGAGGACATGGCGATCTACTCCATGGTAAAAAACAACACCTTCAACGGCATGTGCCTGCCGTCCATCGCGCGAATGGATGAGAATGGGGAGTGCAGTGTGGTGAAAACCTTTGGGTATGAGGAATTTGTGAGAAGACTGGGATAAAAAAGAAACATGATTATAGAAAACGGGGCTGCCGCTTGCCAAAATTGGTGCGGCAGCCCCTTCTCATTATTTTCGTTTCACAACGGCTGTTTTTCCACGAAAAGCAATCCCGATTTTTATGATCGGCCGGACACCTGCATCCCGCAATTCCGTGTCATATTTTTTCACATCTATTTGTTGGAGGGCGCGATCTGCCAGCGCATCCAGATCCACATGATCATCATTTGTGTGTTTGAATTCAAACAGGAATCCCGGAATTCCTTTTACTAATGGATTCAGTTGAATATCAAATCGGCCAAGCCCCGATTCTCGATTGGAACGAATCTGGTACCTGTTTCCAAGGATCGCACATAATCCAAGCATCATGCCATGATAAAAACTTTCATTTGCCCCATCCATAGAAGAAATACTCTGCAGCATAAAACTCTCCAGCAAAGACTGAAGCTTTTTTGCATTTCCGGAGAATATCGCCTGATTGATAGAAATCGCGACGCTGTTCTGATTCGTCCGATTCAAAATTTCTTTTTCATAGACACAGGCAATCTCTTTATTTGGAATTGCAACATCACACATGAAATTTCCATCATTCTGTGGATAAATTTCTGCAACTTTTAAGTAACCCGCAACAAGAAGAAAACTATAAATCGTGTATGGATTATTCTGGATCTCCGGATAGATCACGCTGGTATCTATATACGTAGTGATTTTTTCACCGCAGAGCAGTTTATGAAGTCCTTCCGTTATCTCGGGTGTAGCTGCCGCGATAATCTCACCAATGATTTCGTTGCTGCCGGTAGACTGCCAGAACGCCTTTGGGAAGCACTGATCGGTAATGTAATTGATCACAGACCATGGATTAAAGATTTCTGTATGACCAAATCGGTATCCGTCATACCAGCTGCAGATCTCCTGATATTTGTCCTCTTTCCCATAGTAGTGCAGAATCTCTTTTACTTCCTCAGTCGTAAAGCCGAAATATTCACTGTAACTGTCGTCCAAAATTGAATTGGTTTTCAAATTATTCATGCCGCTGAAAATGCTTTCTTTCGCCACGCGGAGAATTCCCGTGAGAAAGCCAAAAGCCAGATGTGGATTATCCTTCAGGCCGCCGGAAAAGAAATTACGCATGAAATTCACAATTTCCGGATAAAAATTGCAATGATGTCCCTGCTGGATCGGTGTATCGTATTCATCAATAATGATAATACATTCTTGTCCATAATGCTTGTGCAGCAACAGAGATAAGATTTGTAATCCCATCTGGCAGTCTACTTCATTCGCATTGTCACTGGCAAGGCGATGGTACTGTTCTTTTTCATAGATTCCAAGTGCAGTACTTTCCTCAAGTTCACTGTGCCGTATAAATTCCAGTGAAATCAGCTTACGGAGCTTCTGAAATGTCTCCTGCCATGTCAGACATTTTACATCCTTAAATGTCAGGAATATGACCGGATACTTTCCCTGATGCCGGGTATAATCAGAACCACACTGCCATATCTGCTTATCCTTGAAATAAATGGAGGTGTCCTCCTGTGTTTTTTCAAAAAAGACCCGAACCATATCCATATTCAATGTTTTACCGAAACGTCTCGGACGGGTAAACAACGATACCATAGGTTTCGCATCCAGAAAATCACGGATCAGCAAGGTTTTATCTACATAATAATAGCTTGTGGTCGCCGTCTTAAAATCAGAAATCCCAATGGGCATCGGCTTTTTCTTTTCGCCTGAATCTGGCCAAACTGCATTTTCTGGAATCAGCCAGGAATGTCCCTTTTTCACAGCTCCGGAAATTTCGCCCTGCTTGCACATCTGCTGGACTCTGCGCACTGTGATTCCCATTGCTTTTGCCGCTTCCATGCTGGATAAATAGTTCATAGAACACCTCCAAACGTAATTCTATCATAAGTATATCCTATGAAACGAAATATTACAACTCTGAATTTCGTTTGCATTTCGTTTCAAACGAAACATATAAACAGCAACGGTCAGCCGGACAATTCTGAATAAAAAAGCCGAATGAACGTTAATTTCATTCGGCAGTGAAGCTTTACGCGTCTTTTGTTTCCGTATTCTGTCTGTACAGGATCATCAGTCCGCGGAGCAGAAGATCCGGGTCATAGGTGATCTTGTGGGTGCAGAGCGGTGTGATGAATCTTGCCATACCGCCGGTAGCAATAAGGGTTGCCGGTTCGCCGAGCTCTGCGGTCATGCGGTCGATAAGACCGTCAAGCATTGCGGCATTGCCAAGCATGATACCATTTCTCATACATTCGATGGTGTTCTTTCCGATCGCACGTTTCGGAACATCGAAGCTGATCCTCGGAAGCTGGGCCGTATTGGAAACGAGGGAGTTTAAGGCAACCTTTACACCCGGGAGAATCACACCGCCGATGTAATTTCCATCGTGGTCTACAACATCGAGCGTTGTCGCGGTTCCCATATCCGCGATGATAATCGGTCCTTTGTATTTGGCATTTGCAGCGACAGCGGCCACGATCCGGTCACCGCCGACGGTCTTAGGGTTATCCATCTTGATGTTTAAGCCTGTCTTCATTCCGGAACCGACAAGAAGCGGTTTCTTTCCGGTGATCTTCTTCACAGCGGAAGAGATCGGCGCGTTTAACGGCGGAACAACGGATGCCATAATGGAACCTTCGATATCATTTTTCTTTACTTTATGGATCTCCAGAATATTCTTTAAAAGGATCGCGTATTCGAGACTCGTTTTCCGGTCATCGGTGGTGATGCGCTCCTCAAAATATGTTTTATTGTCGTCAAGACCTCCGACAACGATATTACTGTTTCCCATGTCGATCGCTAAAATCATTGAGAAAACTCCTTCCACAAATCTAAGTAACGTGTTATACTGTTTTTACGTGTGCAGTTGATCAAAGGTTCCGTATTTGCGGGACTTGTCAATCTTCACCGTGAATATGAGAAACGTGTGAGACAGGTTCCTCATAATTTTAAAGTTCGAATTATCTTACCATAAATTGACTAAAATTACAACGGAGGATTCCAAATGTTAGCAGGAAAAACCGTACTTTTATGCGTGAGCGGCAGTATCGCTGCCTATAAAATCGCATATCTCGCCAGCGCACTGAAAAAACTGAAGGCAGATGTCCATGTGCTTATGACCCGGAATGCGACAAATTTCATTAACCCGATTACATTCGAGACACTGACCGGAAATAAATGCCTGGTGGATACGTTTGACCGGAACTTTGAGTTTTCCGTTGAACATGTTTCCCTTGCGAAGGCGGCGGACGTTGTCCTCGTTGCCCCGGCTTCCGCAAATGTGATCGCGAAGCTGGCCCATGGTCTTGCGGACGATATGTTGACGACCACGGTTCTCGCATGTACCTGCAAGAAGATCATCAGCCCGGCGATGAATACGAGAATGTTCGAGAATCCGATCACACAGGACAACTTAAAGATCTGCGAACACTACGGAATGGAAGTGATCAGTCCGGCAAGCGGGTATCTCGCCTGCGGCGATACCGGAGCCGGAAAGATGCCGGAGCCGGAGGTGCTGCTCCAGTATATCTTAAAGGAAGTCCAGTACGAGAAAGACTTAAAAGGAAAGAAGATCCTCGTGACCGCAGGCCCGACGAGAGAGGCCATCGACCCGGTCCGCTATATTACAAACCACAGTACCGGAAAGATGGGATATGCCATCGCGAAGACGGCAGCTCTCCGCGGCGCTGAGGTGACTCTTGTTTCCGGACCGGCAGAGGTGGAGCCGCCGATGTTCGTAAATTTTGTTCCGGTGGTTACCGCCAAAGATATGTTTGAGGCTGTGACAAGCCGCAGTGATGAGATGGACGCGGTGATCAAGGCCGCGGCTGTCGCTGACTACCGCCCGAAGTTCGTGAATACCGAGAAGACAAAGAAGAAAGACGGAGATATGGCGATCGAACTGGAGCGCACCGACGATATCTTAAAATGGCTCGGAGAACATAAAAAAGACAGCCAGTTCCTTTGCGGATTTTCCATGGAGACGGAACATATGCTGGAGAATTCCAGGGCAAAATTAAAGAAGAAGAACCTCGATATGATCGTTGCCAACAATCTGAAGGTTGCCGGTGCCGGTTTCGGAACGGACACGAATGTAGTGACGATGATCCGCGAGAATAAGGAGACCGAGCTTCCGATCATGTCGAAGGAAGAGGTTGCAGGGGCAATCTTAGACGAGATCTTTGAAATTAAAAGATAGAAAATTCCAATTTTTACCAGAAAATAGAAGATTCGACCACTCAGGTGCCTTTACAGGCGAAAAACGCAAAGCAGGCACAGAGTGGTGAAGATTGCTATAAATATAACGAATTTTAGGGCTTTCTTCTTGACGAAACTCTTAAATACTGGTAAAAATTAATTGGAATAAGAGCAGCAGAAAAAAACGGCAGTCAATGAAGGACCGCGGTTCTTTTGTGCTGTCAGCAGGAAAATATTGTTAGACGAAACACAAGATAGATTTGGAGGAAAATTTTTTGGCTTCATTAAATGATGAAATAAAGAGACGACGGACATTCGCGATTATTTCCCACCCGGATGCCGGTAAAACGACACTGACTGAGAAATTCCTGTTATACGGAGGCGCGATCAACCTTGCCGGAACCGTAAAGGGACGCAAAGCGACAAAGCACGCAGTCTCCGACTGGATGGAGATCGAGAAGGAGAGAGGTATCTCCGTAACATCTTCCGTACTCCAGTTCAATTACGAGGGATACTGCATCAATATTCTTGATACCCCAGGACATCAGGACTTCTCCGAGGATACCTACCGTACCCTGATGGCAGCGGACTCCGCGGTCATGGTCATCGACGGATCAAAGGGTGTCGAGGCGCAGACCATCAAACTGTTCAAGGTCTGTGTGATGCGCCATATCCCGATTTTTACCTTTGTAAACAAGATGGACCGTGAGGCGAGAGACCCGTTCGAGCTCATGAGCGAGATCGAGGAGGTTCTCGGAATCCATACCTGCCCGATCAACTGGCCGATCGGCTGCGGAAAGAGCTTCAAGGGCGTTTATGACCGCCAGACAAAGAAGATCACGACCTTCACGGCTGCCATGGGCGGACAGAAGGAAGTTGCCACAGAGACTTTCGACGTGGAGGGAACAGACGTGGATTCCGTCATCGGTTCCGATTTCCACGCTCAGTTAAGGGACGATATCGAGCTTCTCGACGGAGCGAGCGATGAGTTTGACCAGGAGCTTGTCAGCGCCGGAAAACTCTCCCCGGTATTCTTCGGATCCGCACTCACAAACTTCGGTGTCGAGACATTCCTGGAGCATTTCTTAAATATGACGACTTCTCCGCTTCCGAGAAAGACAACGACAGGCGTGATCGACCCGTTCCGGGAAGATTTCTCCGCGTTCGTATTTAAGATCCAGGCAAACATGAACAAGGCACACCGTGACCGTATCGCTTTCATGCGCATCTGTTCCGGTAAGTTTGAGGCAGGAATGGAAGTAAACCATGTTCAGGGCGGTAAGAAGATCCGTCTGACCCAGCCGCAGCAGCTGATGGCTGAGAGCCGTAAGATCATTGACGAGGCTTATGCCGGAGATATCATCGGCGTTTTCGATCCGGGTATTTTCTCCATCGGTGACACGCTCTGTACGTCCAACGAGAAGTTCCAGTTCGAGGGTATCCCGACCTTTGCACCGGAGCATTTCGCGAGAGTCCGCCAGATCGATACCATGAAGAGAAAACAGTTCTTAAAGGGGGTCAACCAGATCGCTCAGGAAGGTGCGATCCAGATCTTCCAGGAGTTCAATACTGGTATGGAGGAGATCATCGTCGGCGTTGTCGGTGTCCTGCAGTTTGAGGTCCTGACCTACCGCTTAAAGAACGAGTACAATGTCGATGTCCGTCTGGAACAGCTTCCGTTCGAGTATATCCGCTGGGTTGAGAACCCGGAGGAAGTGGATGTGGCGAAGATCCAGGGCACATCCGATATGAAACGCATCTGCGACCTCAAGGGCAATCCGTTATTGTTATTCATCAACAGCTGGAGTGTCGGCATGGTCGAGGAGAGAAATCCGAACTTGAAACTCAGTGAGTTCGGAAAGAACTAATCAAGTTTACAAAATATATCATCACAGGAACATGTGGAACCAGTCGTTTTGACTGGGAATACTGCATAGACAGGAGGAATATAAGATGAGTAAGATCGATGTTGTAAGAGCAGCTATGGTCGAGGCGATGAAAGCAAAAGATAAAGAGAGAAAGGATTCCCTTTCCATGCTTCTCTCCGCATTAAAGAACGCGCAGATCGACAAGCGCGAAGCTCCGCTCACCGAGGATGAGGAGAACGCGATCGTAAAGAAAGAGATCAAGCAGGTCAAAGAGACGATCGATACCGCTCCGGCAGACCGCGCTGATATCATCGAAGAGGCAAAGAAGAGACTGGCTGTATATCAGGAGTTCGCTCCGGCAGATATGACCGAGGACCAGATCAGAGAGACGATCCAGAAAGTTCTCGCAGAGCTCGGAATCGAAGCTCCGACCGCAAAGGACAAAGGAAAGATCATGAAATCCCTAATGCCGCTTGTAAAGGGAAAGGCAGACGGTAAGATCGTAAACGAGATCCTGGCAGGATTCATGAAGTAATGAGCGCGGATCCGTGAGTCTAAACAAAATTATCAGCGGGGCTGGCTTTATATCCTGGAAACGCCCGGGACGAGGCGGCCCCGTCTGTCTTTCTTTACGCGAAGCGTGTTTTCACTTGTTGGGAAAATGGTATATAGAGAATAATGGAGGCAGAAATTATGTACAAAGAGAAGATCAGCCGGTATATTGATGCACATAAGAAAGAGATGCTGGAAGATATCGAGGAGCTTTGCCGGATCAACAGCGTGAAAGGCTCTTACCGGATCGGAAAACCGTATGGGGAGGGATGTTCCGAGGCACTGCGCACAGCGCTGCATATCGCGGAATGTTACGATTTTTCCATCAACAATTATGACAATTATGTCGGCACCGTGGACATGAACAACAAGGACGCCCAGCTGGATATTTTAGCGCACCTCGATGTCGTTCCGGCCGGAGATGGATGGACGGTCACAAAGCCGTTTGAGCCGGTCGTGAAGGACGGAAAGATCTACGGGCGCGGAACTGCGGACGATAAGGGACCGGCAGTCGCGGCTCTCTATGCGATGCGTGCGGTCAACGAGCTCGGGATCCCACTGAAAAAGAATGTCCGGCTGATCCTCGGAACGGATGAGGAGTGCGGAAGCTCCGATATCACCCACTACTACAGTGTGGAGAAGGAAGCACCGATGACCTTCTCACCGGATGCATCCTTCCCGGTCATCAACATCGAAAAAGGCCGGATCGAAGGCAATTTTACGGCAGAATTTGAGCCGTCCGACAAGCTCCCGAAGATGGTCTCCTTCAAGTGCGGGACAAAGGTCAACGTCGTTCCGGCGGCAGCGGAAGCTCTCTTTGAGGGACTTGACGGGGATGAGACGGAAGCTCTTGCAAAGAGCATGGAGGAAGAACTCGGGATTACATTTACCGTTTCTTCCGAAGACGGATGCTTAAAGATCGCAGCGTCCGGAGAAAATGGACATGCATCAACTCCGTGGAAGGGAAAAAATGCCCTGACAGGTCTTCTGGCGCTGATCGAGCGTCTGCCGCTCGCAGAGTGCGGACAACTCAAAGCTGTCCGTGCGTTAAATCATCTGATGCCGCACGGTGACTGGTTTGGCGCCGGACTGGGGATCCAGATAAGCGATGAGGAGTCCGGAGAACTGACACTCGCATTCAGCATGCTGGACATCTCCGAAAAGAGCCTGGAAGGCGAATTTGACAGCCGCTGCCCGATCTGTGCGACAAAGGAGAACACGATCGACGTGATCCGGAAAAATATGGAGGCAGAGGGGATTTCCTTCAATACCGAGGAACTGGAACCGCCGCACCATGTGCCGGCAGATTCCGACTTCGTAAAGACTCTTCTTTCTGCTTACGAGTCCTATTCCGGAAGAAAGGGCGAGTGCATCGCGATCGGAGGCGGAACATATGTCCACCACTTAAAGAATGGTGTCGCATTCGGTGCCTGCCTTCCGGAGACCGAAAATCACATGCATGGTCCGGATGAGTTCGCGGTGGTCGACGAGCTCTTGATGAGCGCGAAGATCTTTGCACAGGTGATCGTGGATCTCTGCAGCTGATCGGAAGACACATGATCATGTGAAAGAAAGGACAGGATACGGATGAACTGTAAGATCATCGATATCCACACCCATATTTATCCGGTCGCGCTGGCGAGGCGGGCAATGGAAGTCACCGGACAGGAGCATGATGATTTCAAAAATCTCCCGATCCGGGAGAATCTCCTGACACGGATGCAGGATGCCGGGGTGACACTCTCCGTCAATCTGCCGGTCGTCTCAAAACCGCAGAATCAGGCGGAGGTAAACAGGTTTGCGAAGGAGTCTGCCCGGAAAAACATCATTCCGTTCGGCGGACTTCATCCGGAGTGTGAAAATGTGGCGGAGGAGCTGGAAAAACTGAAGGACATGGGAATGGCGGGGATCAAGTTTCATCCGCCGTTCCAGAAAGTCCATCTCGAAGATCCGAAATATGAGGAAATGTGGCGGCGGATCAATGCGCTGGGATTTCCGGTGCTGATCCACTGCGGAACTGCGAAGATCGCGCGCCCGTATGACCTTTATCCGTCCGGAGTGCGGAAAATCTTAAAATATGCCCCGGATATCCCGATCATCATGGCACATATGGGGAGTTTCTGCATGATGAAAAATCCGGAGGAGACGCTGGATGATCTTCCAGAAAATGTCTTTATCGACACGGCGATGAGCGCGGAGCTCGAGGATTCCGGGGAGTTCGAGGAGATCATCCGGAAATTCGGGCCGGAGCGGACCATGTACGGCTGCGATTTCCCGTACGGGAGCCAGAAAGCCGCGATCGCAAGGATCAGGGACAGCAGCTTTTCCGACAGCGAGAAAGAGGAGATGCTGTGGAAAAACGCTGCGAAAATATTAAAGTCGGTGAGGAAACTGCCGGAGAATTTTTAGAGAGCATTTCTGGGGGAATATGTCAGAACTTGTGAAAATACCGGTTTTGGATGAAAACGAATCAAATATGGCGCGTTCTGCATATCATAGACTGATTACATAAAAAATGTCCGGGAGATGATCGGATGCGGATGAGCGAGCTGAAAAAGCGCGAAGTGATTAACGTCTGTGACTGCAGGAGACTGGGATTTGTGGGCGATCTCGATATTGACCCGTGTTCGGGAAAGATCCTTGCGATCATTGTGCCGGGACCGGGCTGCGTCTGCGGATTTTTAGGGCGCGAGAAAGATTTTGTGATCCCGTTTGACGATATCTGTCAGATCGGGGACGATATCATCCTGGTCCGTCTGGAAGAAAAGAAAGAAAAACCTCCGAAGCCGCCAAAACCGGGACCACCGCCGGGACCGCCCTGCCGACCGTGCCCGTGTCCGCCGCCATGCGAACCGGAATGCGGCTGCGGCGACCCAAAGAAATGGGAAAACGGGCGGTGCGGGAGAGAAAAATTCTGGTGAGAGAATAAAACAAAAATCCCATCGGCGAAGCTGAATTGGAATGAATTTTTGCCCGTAATTTGCCATGCATCCGAAGGGAAGCTCCGGGGGAGGTTCCTGCAGGTGTGAGGGTACTGAACAGTTACTAATAAAGACAGAAAGAGGAAACAGAACATGAAGAAACTTCACACACTCCCGGCCGCGGATGGATTCCGCATGCCCGGGGAATTTGAACCTCACCGGGGCTGCATCATGATCTGGCCGAAGCGTCCGGGAAGCTGGAACTACGGCGCAAAGAAGGCCAGAGAGGCATTTAAGCGTGTGGCATGGGCGATCGCCGAGAGCGAGGAAGTCTTTATGCTGGCGGAAGCGGATGTGGAAGAGAACGCGAGAGAAATGCTGACCGGAAATCCGGGACATGAGATCCATGTGATCCGGATGGAGTCTGATGACGCCTGGGCGAGAGATGTAGCTCCGACGTTTGTGGTGAACGATGAAAAAAATGTCCGCGGGATCGATTGGGAGTTCAATGCCTGGGGAGGCGATGTGGACGGACTCTACGCACACTGGGAAAAGGATGATCAGGTTGCGGAGAAGGTCTGCGAGGAACTCCATTATGACTGCTATGAGGCGCATCCGTTTGTTCTGGAAGGCGGCTCGATCCATTCGGACGGTGAGGGAACGGTCCTCGTGACAGCAGCCTGCCTTTTGAGTGCGGGAAGAAATCCAAAGCTTTCAAAGCAGGAGATCGAACAGAAGCTCTGCGATTATCTCGGAGCGCAGAAAGTGATCTGGCTGGAGCGCGGGATCTACAACGATGAGACGAACGAGCATGTGGACAATATCTGCGCTTTCGTGAGACCGGGGGAGGTCGTCCTCGCCTGGACGGATGACGAGACGGACCCGCAGTATGCGATGTCAAAGAGCTGTCTGGAGATCCTGGAGCGCGAGACGGACGCGATGGGACGAAAGATCAAGGTTCATAAGCTTCCGATTCCGAAAACACCGATCTGCGTCACAGAGGAGGATCTCGGCGGCTATGAGTTCGAGGACGGAGAGGACACGAGAGAAGTCGGAGAGCGGCTGGCGGCAAGTTATGTAAACTTCTATATTTCAAACGGCGGAGTGATCGTCCCGCAGTTTGGGGATGAGCATGATGAGGCGGCAGTGGAGATCTTAAAAGCGGCATTCCCGGAGCGGACTGTCTATCCGGTGCCGGCGCGGGATATCCTGCTCGGAGGCGGAAACATCCACTGCATCACGCAGCAGATCCCGGAAGGAAAGAGCAGAGAGTCACAAGCCTGAATAGCATCAGAGTACCGGAAATGGGAAAATGAGATTTCTATGTCCGGAAAATTTTTAAATATCTGAAACTGAAATCTGGAGTCATGAGGGTACAGCTGAGTTTCAGAAACCCAAAACAAAGTCTGCGCAGGCAAAAAAAGAGCAGATGCGCAGAGGAAAAATAAGATCACTGGCAGGAGGAAGAAGAATGCGAAAGGTGAAAGTTGCGGCGGTACAGATGCGCTGCACGAGAGATGTAAATGAAAATATCGCGAACGCGGAACGGCTTGTAAGAAAAGCGGCGGCGGACGGTGCGCAGATCATCCTGCTGCCGGAGCTCTTTGAACGCCAGTATTTCTGCCAGGAGCGCCAGTACGAATACTATGAGTTTGCGAAGCCGGTGGAGGAGAATGATGCGGTAAAGCACTTTGCGAAAGTCGCAGAGGAGCTTTCTGTCGTCCTTCCGATCAGCTTCTATGAAAAGGACGGGAAACGCCTGTTCAACACGGTGGCGATCCTTGATGCGGACGGAACGAACCTAGGGATCTACAGAAAGACCCACATCCCGGACGACCACTATTATCAGGAAAAATTCTATTTCACACCGGGAGATACCGGATTTAAAGCATTTAAGACCCGCTACGGGACGATCGGCGTCGGCATCTGCTGGGACCAGTGGTTTCCGGAGACCGCACGATTTATGGCGGTAAAGGGCGCAGAGCTCTTATTTTATCCGACAGCCATCGGCAGCGAGCCGATCCTCTCCGTGGACAGCATGCCCCACTGGAGACTCTGCATGCAGGGACATTCCGCGTCGAACCTGATGCCGGTGATCGCGGCAAACCGCGTGGGACTAGAAGAGGTAACGCCATGTGAGGTAAACGGAAACCAGAAATCAGCCCTGAAATTCTATGGCTCCTCCTTCATCACGGACGGTGCCGGTGAAGTGATCCGGTCTATGGACCGCGACAGCGAGGGCGTGATCACAGCGGAGTTTGACCTGGACGAGCTGGAGCGCGAGCGCTTCTCCTGGGGACTTTTCCGTGACCGCAGACCGGAGATGTACCACGAATAAAGAAAAAGAGAACAAAGGCAGATACCGATGGATTTTTCCGGGGTATCTGCCTTTCTTTATCTTGGCCGGATAGGACTAACTTTTTTACCGATGTCGAATCATTTTTGAGGAACAATCAGAATATAACCCTGATTCATACAACAGATAGAAAACATGTATGCCGGTAATTTCTCCCGATTTCTTGAAAAATAAGAAAATTTAGAGTATGATTACATGGAAAAGAATGGGTCGGGATGGATCCGGAATATAAAAAGAAGATCCTTGGATTCAAGTCCATGGGATCATGGAGGGTAAAAGAGATGGAATACACGATCGCAGCGATCTCCGGCGACGGGATCGGTCCGGAAATTGTAAGAGAGGCAAAAAAAGTTTTAGATAAAATTGGACAGAAATACGGCCATAAATTCAACTACGAGGACGTCCTCATGGGCGGAATCTCCATCGACACCTACGGGGTGCCGCTGACAGATGAGGCGCTTGAGACTGCAAAGAAGAGCGATGCCGTTCTTTTAGGCGCAGTCGGCGGAAATGTCGGAAACTCCCGCTGGTATGATGTGGCTCCGAACCTGAGACCGGAGGCAGGTCTTCTTACGATCCGCAAAGGCTTAAATCTGTTTGCAAACATCCGCCCGGCGTACCTCTACAATGACCTTGCCGGTGCATGCCCGTTAAAGAAAGAGATCATCGGGGACGGCTTTGACATGGTCATCGTCCGCGAGCTTACAGGTGGTCTGTATTTCGGCGAGCGCCACACAGAGACGGTAGACGGTGTGGAGCAGGCAACAGATACTCTTGTATACAGTGAGAAGGAGATCCGCCGCGTAGCGATCAAGGCCTTCGAGATCGCAATGAAGAGAAAAAAGAAAGTGACGAGTGTCGATAAGGCAAACGTTCTTGATTCCTCCAGACTCTGGAGAAAAGTTGTAGCGGAAGTCGCAAAGGACTATCCGGAAGTTACACTTGAGAACATGTTAGTCGATAACTGCGCAATGCAGCTTGTCATGAATCCGCGCCAGTTCGACGTCATTTTAACTGAGAACATGTTCGGCGATATCTTATCCGACGAGGCGAGCATGATCACAGGTTCCATCGGAATGCTGTCCTCCGCAAGCTTAAACGAGAGCAAATTCGGTCTCTACGAGCCGAGCCACGGTTCCGCACCGGATATCGCAGGCAAGGACATCGCAAACCCGATCGCGACGATTCTCTCCGCAGCGATGATGCTCCGCTTCTCCTTCGATCTTGATAAGGAAGCAGATGCGATCGAAGACGCAGTGAGAAAAGTCCTTGCGGACGGTTACCGCACTGTGGATATCATGGATGAGGGCATGAAGCAGGTTGGAACGACCGAGATGGGCAACCTGATCTGCGAGAGGATCTGAGAATGACCGGGCCCGGATTTCTCAGTGAGAGAAAAAAGGGAGAGATCACGCAGATACAGAAAGTAAAATAGAAAGAATACAGAAAGACAGAGTACATATAAAACATATGCAGTCTGTCTTTCTTTTTTTTTACGCCAAAGTCCGCTGCTTCTATTGAGTAAAGATATAACTGACGTACCATAATCTTACACGATAGGGAAATGAAAATCTAACATGGTTTATCTGCTTGAGATAAAATCCGATTTTCTCAGAGAAATCTAATAAAATTCGGAACTGTCTCATCGAAATTGTAAAAAAAGAGACTAAAAAAAGAAGAAAGTTTACATAATTCCCGAAAATAAAAAATTTTATCATTGATTTGCCGGGTGACTTGTGCTAGGATATATGACAAATCAGCCCGATTCGAGACTTCACATTGGTAGAGAAGAGACAAGGTGAAGTAATACAACGGATCATGCGACTGGGCTGGATTCGTGGCCGCCCCTTAGAGGAGAGACCATAGAGCAATCAGAGAGGGGAACAGAATTTATGAGCAGAGTTTACAACTTTTCCGCAGGTCCGGCTGTGTTGCCGGAAGAAGTATTAAAAGAAGCAGCAGCAGAAATGCTGGATTATAACGGAACCGGAATGTCCGTTATGGAGATGAGCCACCGCTCAAAAGCGTTCGAGGAGATCATCCAGACGGCAGAGCAGGATATCCGTGATCTTTTAAAGATCCCGGACAATTACAAAGTCCTGTTCTTACAGGGCGGCGCACACCAGCAGTTCGCTGCAGTTCCGTTAAACCTGTTTAAGAACCGTGTCGGCGATTACATCATCACTGGACAGTGGGCAAAGAAAGCATGGAAGGAAGCAAAGCTTTACGGAACCGCAAATGCTATCGCATCCAGCGAAGACAAGACATTCAGCTATATTCCGGACTGCTCCGATCTTCCGATCGACGAGAATGCTGACTATGTCTACATCTGCGAGAACAATACGATTTACGGAACAAAATTCCACACACTCCCGAATACAAAAGGAAAAACACTTGTCTCTGATGTCTCCTCATGTTTCCTCTCAGAACCGATGGATGTCACAAAATACGGCGTGATCTACGGAGGCGTCCAGAAAAATATCGGACCGGCCGGCGTTGTCATCGTGATCATCCGGGAAGACCTGATCCGCGAGGACGTTCTTCCGGAGACACCGACGATCATGCGCTACGATGTACAGGCGAAGGCAGGCTCTCTCTTCAATACTCCGCCGTGCTACGGAATCTATATCTGCGGCAAGGTATTCAAATGGCTGAAGAAACAGGGCGGTCTGGAAGCCATGAAAGTGAGAAATGAAAGAAAGGCAAAGATCCTCTACGATTACCTGGATCAGAGCAAAATGTTCCATGGAACAGTAAGAAAAGAGGATCGCTCGATCATGAACGTACCGTTCGTGACAGGTGACAAAGACCTCGATGCCCTGTTCGTAAAAGAGGCAGAAAAGGCCGGATTCGTGAACTTAAAAGGTCACCGCACCGTCGGCGGTATGAGAGCCAGCATCTACAATGCAATGCCGGAAGAGGGCGTTGTAAAGCTTGTAGAATTCATGAAAAAATTTGAGGCGGAGCACGCGAACGCGTAAGGCTGCCGGATCGAAAAGATTACAGGAGAGACATTATGAGAAAGATTTGCTGTTTAAATCAGATCTCCCACTACGGTACAGACCGCCTCACAGGAGATTATACATTTGTAGATGACATCAAAGATGCGGAAGGAGTCATGGTCCGCAGCGCATCCCTTCATGAGACAGAATTCCCGGAGAGACTTCAGGCGATCGCGAGAGCCGGAGCCGGAGTCAACAACATCCCGCTCGATGAGTGCGCGAAAAAGGGAATCGTCGTATTCAACACACCGGGTGCAAATAAGAACGGTGTAAAAGAGCTTGTACTTGCAGGCCTGTTCCTGACATCCAGAGACGTCATCGGCGGCGTGGAATGGTGCAGAGAGCATGCAGGTGAGGAAGATATCGCAAAGAAGATGGAAAAGAGCAAGAAAGCCTTTGCAGGAAATGAGATCAAGGGCAAAAAGCTCGGTGTCATCGGACTCGGCGCGATCGGCTGCGAGGTAGCGAATGCGGCTGCAGCTCTCGGAATGGAAGTATACGGATACGACCCGTTCATCTCCGTCAACGCGGCATGGATGCTGTCCCGCTCCGTAAAGCACATCATGGACGTCAACACGATCTACCAGGAGTGCGATTACATCACTGTTCATGTTCCGCTTCTGGATTCCACGAAATATATGATCAACAAGGACGCTTTCGATCAGATGAAGGACGGCGTTGTGATCTTAAACTACGCGAGAGATCTTCTTGTCAATGACGATGACATGGAAGCAGCATTAAAGGCAGGAAAAGTAAAGAAATATATCACAGACTTCCCGAACGCAAAGACATCCGCGATGGAAGGCGTGATCGCAACTCCGCATCTCGGCGCTTCCACAGAGGAATCTGAGGACAACTGTGCGGTGATGGCTGCGGATGAGTTAAAGGATTACCTGGAAAACGGAAATATCAAGAATTCCGTAAACTACCCGGCATGCGACATGGGGGTATGCCAGGTTGCAGGAAGAATCGCCCTGCTCCACGCAAATGTTCCGAACATGATCGGCCAGATCACCTCGATCCTTGCGGCTGAGGGGATCAACATCGCGAACATGACAAACAAGAGCCGCGACAAATACGCCTACACACTTCTGGATCTTGAGGACCCGGCAAAGGCAGAGGCGGTGAGCCATCTGGAGAAGATCAGCGGAATGTATAAAGTCCGCGTGATCAAAGGATGAAAACAGATTTACAGGCCCGATGTGTACGGATAAAAACGGAAAACGGTCTGTGATCTCATAATACTGAAAATGATAGAAAGATCCGGTCATGGTGAGAAAACTCATCGTGACCGGATCTTTACTTGTTACGCGAACAAAGAGCCAAAGTCCGTAGAATCCTGCAAAAAGAGCGGTTATGCTTGCAAAAGAGGCGAATCCGCTTTATAATTCTATCATAACGCCTCCGGGTGCCGTGACCACGATCAGATGGATCAGGGCGCTTTGGAATAAAAGAGAAAGATCCAGGCCGCAGGAAGGTCTAAATGACCGGAATGGCTGCCTGCTAACACAGAACAGAAAGGAACATTGTTGTGGGAAAAGTAATTTTAACAGGAGACCGCCCGACCGGACGTCTTCATGTAGGACATTATGTAGGATCTTTGAGAAGAAGAGTGGAGCTTCAGAACTCCGGAGAGTACAGCGATATCTATATCATGATCGCTGATTCCCAGGCACTTACAGACAACGCGGATAACCCGGAGAAGGTCCGCCAGAATATTCTGGAGGTTGCCCTGGATTACCTGTCCGCAGGTCTTGATCCGGAGAAATCCACGATCTTTATCCAGTCCATGGTGCCGGAGCTCTATGAGATGACCGCTTACTATATGGATATCGTTACCGTTTCCAGATTACAGAGAAACCCAACTGTAAAGAGCGAGATCCAGATGAGAAACTTCGAGGCGAGCATCCCGGTCGGTTTCTTCACCTACCCGATCAGCCAGGCTGCCGATATCACCGCATTTAAGGCAAACGTGGTCCCGGCCGGTGAGGACCAGATGCCGATGGTTGAGCAGACAAGAGAGATCGTTCACAAATTCAATACGGTATACAACACAGACGCACTCGTGATGCCGGAGATTCTTCTTCCGAGCAACGACGCATGCCGCCGTCTTCCGGGAATCGATGGAAAGGCGAAGATGAGCAAATCCTTAGGAAACTGCATCTATCTTTCCGATCCGGAGGAGGAAGTAAAGAAGAAAGTCATGTCCATGTACACAGATCCGAATCACTTAAAAGTCAGCGATCCGGGACAGGTGGAAGGAAATACCGTCTTCACATATCTCGATGCATTCTGCAAGGACGAGTACTTTGCAGAGTTCTGGCCGGATTACAAGAATCTCGACGAGGTGAAGGAACACTACTCCCGCGGCGGACTCGGCGATGTAAAGGTGAAAAAGTTCTTAAACCGTGTGCTTGAGGAAGAGCTTCGCCCGATCCGTGAGAGAAGAAAGAAATGGGAGCAGGACATCCCGGCTGTATACGAGATCTTAAAGAGCGGAAGCGAGAAGGCAGAGCGCGTGGCTGCCCAGACCTTAAAAGAGATGCGCGAGGCGATGAAGATCAACTACTTCGATGATGCGGCGCTGATCGCGGAGCAGAGCCAGAAATATAATGGCTGATCGGAGAAAAAGGAAATGAATAATGCAGATCAGCTCCACATATATTGTACCCATGGCAAAGCGGGGGTGCGTGTATGCGGGAGCTGGTACTGGAACTGATGGGGGAATACGGAAATCTTGCCGTATTCCTCCTTATTTTAGTGGAAAATCTGTTTCCTCCGATCCCTTCGGAGGTGATTCTGACATTTGGAGGTGTCATGACGACCTGCACGGACATGACGCCCGGCGGGGTGATCCTCTTCTCAACGGCCGGGTCCATGGCGGGAGCAGTCATTCTTTACGGAGCCGGGAGATTCCTTCCGGATGAGATATTTCGGAAACTGCTCTGTGGAAAGGCCGGACAGCTGCTCCATTTCAGACCGGAGGATATCGACCTCGCGAAAGACTGGTTCCGGGATCGCGGGAAGTCTGCAGTCTTTTTGTGCAGACTGGTCCCGATCGTCCGGAGCCTGATCTCCATTCCCGCAGGGATCGCCAGGATGCCGGTCGTCCCGTTTCTTGCTTTCACGGCGGCGGGGAGTTTTCTGTGGAATACGGTTCTCGTCTATGCAGGCAGGATCGCCGGAGATTCCTGGGAGAAGGTGTCAGCTGCGTTCGGGGTGTACTCAGATCTCTTTCTGATGGTGGCGGGGATTTCTGTCACATTTGCAGTATTGTTCCGGGGATGCGGGGAGAGAAAAAGAAGTGGATAACCCCGGGGATTTAAGACGAATGCAGGTGAACGTTGGTGCATCCTCTTAGTCAGCGCAAGCTGTTAGATGCGGTATTCTTGCAGAGTAAAAATCCGGGGCGGAGAAATCCAGTAATATACAGAGAATACTGACAGATAAAATTATTTGAATAATTATACACAATACAACAATTAACTAACAATAATAAAATAAATAAAAATATTTCTAAAAACATGTTGACAAAATGGGACTTATCGCATATAATAAAGACATCAAAAAGAAAGAGAGAACAAAGCAAAGAAGACGAAAAGGTTCGTACTTAAAAGATTCTAAGTAAAGGAGGTACAGTCCACCGAACACATAAGTCTCGTTCCATTTTTCAAATCTGAAAAATCCGGAACAAAGGAAACACACAAAACCGGGTAATTGATCGAAAAAAAGATTATTTGAAATCCTTCGAGATATGACGAGAAAGTATCGAAAAGAGAAATACAATGATCGATATGAGAACAAAAAATATAAACTTTCGGAAAAAGCCGGCGGAGTGAAAAAGAAAAACTTCATATAGAAACAAAATCTAATGAAAACGAGGTAAGATCCATTGGATAACGCAGAACATTAAGGTGGGTATCGAAACAGAAAAATTGATTCGGTACCCACCTTTTATGATGTTTGTATCCAGGAAGCTGCCGGTGCTGACTCTGTCATCATCAATCCTGTCGGTCTGAACTTCTACCGGCTCTCAGATCCCCTCACAGTCAAACGGCGGCGTATATTCTTCTTTGGCGCTGCTTCTTTCCTGCATGAAGCCCTCGGTGAGACCGAGATCGATGGCGGTATCAACGACCTTGTTATACTCGTAGGAGGTGATCCGGCGGTTGATCTCCGGGTAGTCCGCGCTCCTGTAAAACGGCGTGTACTGGCTCATGATACTGATGAGATACTGGTGTTCCGGGAGGTTCTCTTTGATCCAGTGCAGGAGCCGGATCGAATCATCCTTTGCCCCCGGAAGGACCATATGGCGGATGACGACGCCGCGGTCCAGCATGGACGGGCTCTTTTGATTCCAGGTAAGTCCGCCGGTGAGGCGGATCATTTCTTTTATCGCGGCGGAAGCTTTCTCAAAATAGTCCGGAGCGGCAGAGTATTTTTTTGAGAGACCGCTGTCCATGTATTTGAGGTCCGGAAGCCAGATATCGACGTAGTCGGCGAGATCCCGGATCGTCTCGATCTTTTCATATCCCCCGCAGTTGAAAACAACCGGGATCTGAAGCTTTGGCTTTGCGAGATCCAGGGCACGGATGATCGACGGAGCGAACTGCGTCCCGGTCACGAGATTGATGTTTGCGGCGCCTTTTTCCTGAAGCTCCAGGAAGATATCAGAGAGCCGGGAAGCGGAGATCGTCTTTCCGTAGTTTTCATGGCTTAACTGGAAATTCTGGCAGAACACACAGCGCAGTGTACAGCCGGAGAAAAAGACGGTCCCGCTTCCGGTCGTACCGCTGATGCATGGTTCTTCCCACATATGTAAGGCGGCTCTGGCGGCGCGCAGTTCATGTCCGGCGCCGCAGAAGCCTGTGGATACTGTCCGGTCAACATGACATTCCCTCGGACAGAGGGTGCATGACCGGTAGATGGATTCATTTAACATAATCGTTGTACTTCTTTCTTTATTTGATCATATTTGGCTTGCAAGTTTCCGGTGCATCGAGAGAAGTTTCCGGATGCACGGATGAGTAGAAAAAATGGTTCCTGCACCACAGAGCGAAAATATCTAAACGAAAAATCCCGTATGATGCAGTTGTGAATGCATATTTTGCAGATATGGTCCGTGAAAGTCGGACTCATTTTTTTTCGTCAGGCAGATAATGGTAGAGATCCTGATAATGCTCAAGCTCTGCGTCACTTTCCGGGAGCGCCGGGATCAGACCGGTACAGTCGGTGGCGGAGCAGGACTGGATGTCGATCTCCCAGTCGGTATCAGCTGACTTATTTTTTGATGGTTCTTTCATACGATCACCTCCTGGCTGATAGTTTTCGATGGTGAGAGGGAAAACATGCAGGAAAGTAATTCATAAAAAATTTTATCATGAAAAATGCCGGCAGAACAGACGATGCTGGAGCAAATGAGTGCAGGAACCTTCTGTTACAGTGCGCGGGCATGGCGCGTGTCCTGTAAACATTCATACCGGGGCAGCGTGCATTATCTGATATACGGAAGGATCACATTCCATGCACCCTTTAATTTTTCGAGCGACCACGCCGCATTCGCCGGACTCGTGGACGGCAGGGAGACGGCGGGGATCCCGGTCACGGCTTCCTGATATTTCCTGTAATAATTCCAGGAAGTCTTTCCGTTGCAGAAGATCGCCCGGATATCGGCGGTGGACAGGATCACGGAGAGGTCGTTCGGCACGACATCGCGGATCGAACTGTCGCTGGAACCTTCGATCGAGCAGGAGGCAATCACATCCCAGAGCGCGATGCGGTGGGAGAGGAGAAAAGCCTTTTTCTCATCGATCGTGTCCGGAACCGGAACATCCAGGACTCCGGCCAGGGTTTTCCAGAAGCGGTTCTGCGGATGATGGTAGAAAAAATGTCCTTCCCTGGATTTGACGGACGGGAAAGATCCGAGGATCAGGATCTTTGAATTCCGGTCAAATACGGGCGGGATCGGATGAATCACAGTGTTCATGATCATTTGCCTTTCAGATATGATAAAACTTTCGGACGGAACGTACATCTTGTATTGTAGCCTTTCTGAAAATTCTTGTAAACACGTAAATTTCATACTTTTTTTATTGCCTTATGGGGAAACTCAAATTATAATGATTAGGTATAACTATTTGAACAGTTACAATAGTTATAATTTTATATCACAGAATGCGGGCAATGTCCCCAAAAGGTGATATATGCGCTAAAGAAGTGGAGAAGATAAATGGACAACAACAATCAGAACAGAAAGCGGCCCAGCGGACAGAATATCGGGGTTCTCGCCCTGATCCTCGTGATCACGCTGATCGCTGTGACCGTCATGAACAACATGGTCCGCAAAAACCAGACCCAGGAACTCGGGTATGAGGAGTTTGTGGAATACTTGAAAGAGGGAGAGATCGATACGGCGAAGATCTCCGGCAACAGGATCTATTTAACGCCAAAGACTTCTTCCACAAAGCTTTCACGTTTTATCCAGTATTATACAGTGAGAATTCCGGACTCTGAACTTGCGGAGCGTCTTTTAGACTCCAACGGAGTCCATGTGGTGGCAGAAGATACGAGTACGAGTGCCAGCATCCTGAATTTCCTGATGGGATGGGTACTTCCGTCGGCACTGATGATCGGACTTCTCTATATGATGTACAGCCGGATGGGCGGCGGAGGAATGATGGGCGTCGGAAAGAGCAACGCCAAGGTCTACGTCCAGAAGGAGACCGGAGTCACGTTCGCGGATGTTGCAGGTGAGGATGAGGCGAAGGAATCCCTTGTGGAGATCGTCGATTTCCTGCACAACCCGCAGAAATATACAAAGATCGGTGCAAAACTGCCGAAGGGAGCGCTCCTCGTGGGTCCTCCTGGAACCGGTAAAACACTGCTCGCAAAGGCGGTAGCCGGTGAGGCGCACGTTCCGTTCTACTCCCTCTCCGGTTCCGATTTCGTTGAGATGTTCGTCGGCGTGGGTGCGTCCCGTGTCCGCGACCTCTTCAAACAGGCACAGCAGTCCGCCCCGTGTATCATCTTTATCGATGAGATCGATGCGATCGGACGCAGCCGTGACAGCCGTTTCGGCGGAAATGATGAGAGAGAACAGACCTTAAACCAGCTCCTCTCCGAGATGGATGGATTTGATTCCTCCAAGGGACTTCTCGTCCTCGGAGCGACAAACCGTCCGGAGATCCTGGATCCGGCGCTTTTAAGACCGGGTCGTTTTGACCGGCGTGTCATCGTCGATAAGCCGGACCTGAAAGGTCGTGTGAGCATCCTGAAAGTACATTCGAAGGATGTGCGTCTGGATGAGACGGTAGACTTCGAGGAGATCGCCCTTGCGACTTCCGGCGCCGTCGGTGCGGACCTTGCGAATATGATGAACGAGGCAGCGATCAATGCGGTCAAGAACGGTCGTCAGGCTGTCTCCCAGAAAGATCTCTTCGAGGCAGTGGAACTTGTCCTTGTCGGTAAAGAGAAGAAAGACCGGATCCTGAGCAAAGAGGAGCGCCGGATCGTCTCCTACCATGAGGTCGGACACGCGCTTGTAACCGCTCTCCAGAAGGATGCAGAGCCGGTCCAGAAGATCACGATCGTTCCGCGAACAATGGGCGCGCTGGGATATGTGATGCAGGTTCCGGAAGAAGAGAAATTCTTAAATACGAAGAAAGAGCTCGAGGCAATGCTCGTTGTCTCTCTTGCCGGACGTGCGGCGGAGGAGATCGTCTTTGATACCGTGACGACCGGAGCGGCAAATGATATTGAACAGGCGACAAGAGTCGCAAGAGCGATGGTTACCCAGTACGGAATGTCGGATAAATTCGGTCTGATGGGTCTTGAGACGCAGGAAAACCAGTATCTGACCGGACGCACCGTGATGAACTGCGGTGATGCGACAGCTGCCGAGATCGATACGGAAGTCATGAAGATGTTAAAAGAGGCCTATGCGGAGGCGAAACGTCTTCTCTCTGAAAACAGGGATGTGATGGATAAGATCGCAGCATTCCTGATCGAGAAAGAGACGATCACCGGCAAGGAATTCATGAAGATCTTCCGTGAGGTCAAGGGAATCCCGGAGCCGGAGGAAGGCCAGAAGGACGATCACAGCCGGATGGGCGGCGAGAGCGCTGAGACTGTTGAGTCTGCAGAGAACGGGAACAGGCAGCCGGAGATGGCAGCGGGATCTGAACAGCCGGCAGCTGAGCAGGTTCAGAATCCGGTGCAGGATGGAAACAGCGTGATGCCGCAGGATCCGGAGCAGAAGACAGCAGAAACTCAGAACGGTCAGCATGGATCGGACAATGGTCAGGGACCGGCGGAGCTGTAACAGCCTGATCCGGATCGACAGGATTCCGCGAAATTGCAGTCGGTGGATCGAGACAACCGGAAAATGAAATACAGAGGTAGAATGATATCGGAAGATGTTGTTCTGCCTTTTCTTTTTAGACCGTATTTGGCGCTGCATTTACCTAAAAACAAAAAAGTTCATAGAAAATACAAGAATATCTGGTAGAATAAACATTGGTTTGAGTATGATAACGTTGTGACCGCGGATTTTGCCGATTCGGAATGCGAAGCATCGGCAAAATCCTGTTACAGTGCGCGGGCATGGAGTGTCTGTGTACTGTGACCAGAAAAGAGAGTGGATATGCAGCAGAAATATTTGAAAAAGAAAAGAGAAATTTCTAAAATCGCGGCGGGAATCCTGGCGACAGCCCTGCTCGCCTCATCGGGGCAGCCGCTTATGGCTTTCGCCTCGGAAAAGATTCAGACGAATGACCCGTCCGCCTTGGAACAGTGGGCTTTTTTCAATGACGGTTCCTTTGCAGCGGAGGAGATGAGGAAGTATCCGGTGTATTCGGATCCGTTCGGACAGCCGACGGAGAATGCGGAGCTTCTGGGAACTCTTGTGGAGGTGAAAAAGCGCCAGGCGGTATCCGGCGTGGATATCAACCTGGAGCAGGCATGGAAGACGTACGGAAACGGAAATCATGATACGATCGTCGCGATGATCGATACGGGCATCGACTACACGCATGAAGATCTGAAGGATACCCTGTGGGTGAACACGGATGAGATCCCGGGAAATGGGATCGATGACGATGGGAACGGATATGTGGACGATGTCTACGGATGGAATTTTTATAATAACAACAACCAGATCTTCACCGGGGAAGAGGACAGCCACGGGACCCACGGAGCCGGGACGATCAGTGCCGGGACGGGAAACGGGATCGGAATTGCCGGGATCGTTCCCGGAAACCGGGTGCGCGTGATGGCGCTGAAGGTACTAGGAGGCACGGACGGCGGAGGGAGCACGGCAGCAGTCATCAAGGCGATCAGGTATGCGGAGGACAATGGAGCCGTGATCTGCAACCTGAGCCTGACATCGACGGTGGATGACAAGGCGCTGTATGAGGCGATGAAGAATTCCAGTATGCTCTTTGTTGTGGCGACAGGAAACGGAAATCCGAAGACCGGAAAGGGAGTTGACACGGATGCGATCCCGTTTTATCCGGCGGCTTATGATCTCGACAATATCATTTCTGTCGCGAATCTAAGTATCGACGGAACGCTCTCCGCAAGTTCGAACTATGGAAAGAAAACGGTGGATCTCGCGGCTCCGGGAAGCTATATCCTGAGCACAACGCCGGGAAATACATATGGTTACATGAGCGGTACTTCCATGGCTGCGCCGATGGTATCCGGTGCAGCGGCGATGGTCTATTCCCATTTTGACGGGATCGGAGTCGCAGACGTGAAGGAGATCCTGATGTCCACGGTGACGCCGATGGAGAGCCTGAAAGACGTGACGGTTTCCGGCGGAATGCTGAATGTCGGAGCGGCATTATCCTACGATATCAGCACGCTCTCAAGAAAGGGATTCCAGAACGGCGGAACGAGACCGGAAAATGGGACGGCACCTCATATCGAGATGCAGACCTCGAGCAGGAATGGAGGAAATTATCTGACCGTGCGCGTTATCGACATCGATGGGGATCTCGACAAACTTCTCTATGCAAAGGGAGAGCACACGGCGGAGGAATTTGCGAACGGGACGGTGGAAGGAACGCCGTTTACGGTGAATGACAAAGATACCGCGGCATTTCAGATCACGGAAAAAGGAACCTATACCTTTTATGCGGTCGACAAAAAAGGAAACGGAGCCGTAAAACTCGCCAGATTCGTGTCGGAGAGCGATGGGCCGGGGGCGTTTCAATAAAACTCGCCATACAAGGATGCAGGTAAGATCCTGTGGGGGAATATCTGCAAATCCCACTGCGTTATTGCAGGAAATTTTGCCGGACAGGAATGTGAAAACGAAGGAAATGAGTCAGAAAAAAATTATGGGATATGAAAAAGGAGAGAGACAGATGAGAACAAGGAGATTGGGGAAAACAGGTCTGATGGTGAGTGAGATCGGCTTTGGCGGCGAGTGGCTTGAGCGCCATCCGGAGGAAGAGAGCATCGAGCTGATCAAATATGCATCGAAAAAGGGGATCAACATCCTGGACTGCTGGATGGCGGACCCGAAATCAAGAAATATCATCGGTGAAGGGATTAAAGAGAACCGCAGCCAGTGGTTCATTCAGGGACATATCGGATCAACCTGGAAGGACAACCAGTATTTCCGCACGAGAGACATGAAATACGTTCGCCCGGCTTTTGAGGACCTTTTAAAGAGACTGCAGACCGATTACATCGATCTCGGCATGATCCACTACGTGGACTCTGAGGAAGAATGGGAGAAGATCCAGCATTCTGACTACCTGGACTATGTGATGGAATTAAAGGAAAAAGGCATCATCCGCCATATCGGAATGAGCTCCCACAACCCGAAGGTTGCGATGAAAGCGGCGGAATCCGGCTATGTGGAGATGATCCTCTTCAGCATCAATCCGGCGTTTGACATGCTGCCGGCGAGTGAAAATATCGACACAATGTTCGCGGATGAGTTTGATGCAGGGCTGAAAGGGACAGATCCGGACCGTGCAAAACTCTACAAGACATGTGAGGAGCACGATGTAGGGATCACGGTCATGAAAGGATTTGCGGGCGGAAGACTCTTCGATGCGAAACGTTCCCCGTTCGGCGTCTGTCTGACTCCGGTGCAGTGTATTCACTATGCGCTCACAAGACCGGGTGTCTGTTCCATCATGTGCGGGTATGACACGAAGGAACAGGTGGATGCGGCAGCAGGATACGAGACGGCTTCTGAGGAAGAGAAAGACTATGCGTCCGTGCTTGCGAACGCGCCGTTTCACTCCTACCGCGGGGAGTGCACCTACTGCGGACACTGCAAGCCGTGTGTCGCAAATCTGGACATTGCCATGATCAACAAATTTTATGATCTGGCGACCATGCAGCCGGAGGTCCCGGCGACGATCCAGTCCCACTATGAACTCCTGGACCATAAGGCATCTGAGTGCATCGGCTGTCATGCCTGCGAATCCCGCTGTCCGTTCGGAGTTCCGATCGCGGAGCGGATGGAGAAGACTGCGAAGTTATTTGGGTGTTAAGTGTTGACAAAACCTCTCAGGTAATTCCCTTGCGCGAACCGGGAATCGGATATATAATAAGCAGGTCCATTTCGGGCAAATACGAAAAGAGGGAAGAAAAAGCATATGTGGTTTTGGCTTGCACTGACAGCACTGTTGTGCTGGAGTGGCTCGGATCTGTTTTCAAAGATCGGTTGCCGCGGAAATGATAAGTACGCCCACTTAAAGATGGTTATTGCCGTCGGAATTGTGATGGGAGTACATGCACTTTATACGATCTTTGTAGGAGGTACGGTGGTAACATGGCATATCGCCATGGTGTATCTGCCGGTATCCCTGCTCTATATCTCGTCTATGACGCTTGGTTACATCGGTCTGAGGTACATTGAGCTTTCGATCTCCTCACCGATCTGCAACTCCTCAGGCGCTCTCGTTGCGGTGCTCTGCTTCTTAACGGGTACCCTGGACGATGCGATCGAGGGGAACATGCGTCTTGCGGTGATCGGAGCGGTGGCTCTCGTGTGCATCGGCGTGATCGGGCTTGGTATTGTTGAGTCGAGGGAAGATGATGAACTGCGCCGGGAGCGCCAGGCTGCGTCCAATTATAAGTATGCGAAGTCCTGGCTGGCGCTGTTTCTGCCGGTGGCGTACTGTCTGCTCGATGCGGCCGGTACCTTCGCGGACACCATGGTGCTCGACAAGCTCGCAGGAGAGGCGGAGGCGGCCGGAATGTTCGCAACGGCAGAGGAATGCTCTTCCTACGCTGCGTCCGCGGCAAACAGCGCCTACGAGCTGACATTCCTGTTTGCGGCTTTCTGCTGCATCATCTACGTCGGTTTCATTAAGAAACAGAAGTTCACAGCTGCCCAGGAAGGTCCGAAATATCTCGGAGCTCTCTGCGAGACAGCCGGTCAGTTCGCGTATATCTTCGCACTCTCCGACACGGTCCACGCAGCGATCTCCGCGCCGATCATCTCCGCATACTGCGTCGCGTCAGTCGTATGGAGCCGGATCTTCCTGAAAGAGAAGCTTTCCTGGAAACACTATGCGATGATCGCACTGGTTGTGGTCGGGATCGTGATGCTCGGGGTGTTTGATATCTGATCGATGTGTATGTAAGAAAGACTGCTGTTGGTGACAGATCATATGCTGCCATCGACGGCAGTTTTTTTCACCATTTTCGGTGAAACGTGGTAGAATAGGGACAGCTTGCAAAGGAGGAAACACATCATGTCATTAGAAAAAGCAAAAGCAGATCTTGATAAAAAAGGTTTTCTGGATCATGTGATCGAACTTGCAGATTCGACAGCAACGGTCGCAGAGGCGGCGGAGGCGCTTGGCGTAGAACCGGGAATGATCGCGAAGACGATGTCATTTTTACAGGGAGACGCGCCGGTCCTGATCCTGACGGAAGGAACCGCAAAGATTGATAACCATAAATACAAAGAAACCTTTCATGTGAAGGCGAAGATGATCCCGTTTGATGAAGTGGAAGAAAAGATCGGCCATGCGCCGGGCGGCGTGTGCCCGTTCGGGATCAATGACGGGATCACGGTGTATCTGGACGAGAGTTTAAAGCAGTTTACGGCCGTTTACCCGGCAGCCGGAAACGACCACAGCGCGGTAAAACTCACGATCCCGGAGCTGGAGAAAGTCGCCGGTGCGAAAGGCTGGGTGGATGTATGTAAGGAGCCGGAGGAGTAGGGAAAACGGATAGTCCGGAAATCTGTACATCATGTTCAGAAAATTCATTGGAAGGCGATGAAAAGCAGTTTCGCAAAAAATTCACGGAAAAAGAATTTCGCGGAATGTCAGAAAAATATAGAAAAAGAAAGAGTCATGTCATCCGACGAGAATGGCACGGCTCTTTCTTTTTACGGTTACATCGAGATCCACCCAAACGCATTCGCCACGGAGCTCACAAGAATGATCGCGGCAAAGATCGGGCAGAGGTATTTGATCATGAACTGGAAGATGGCTTTCCGCTTGAACGGGTGGCCGCCCTCGGTAACTTCGTTCTCGATCTTTTCCACACCGATGACTCTCGATACGAGCAGGCAGGTCGCGATCGCTGCGATCGGCATCATGACGGAGTTGGTCAGAAAATCGAAGAAATCAAGGAACTGCATTCCGATCACGGTAATGTCCGCCAGCGGACCATATCCGAGGCAGGAGAGTGTTCCGAGAAAGATCATGACAACGGTCATAAAGACGGTCGCTTTTTTCCGGCTCCAGTGCAGCTCATCCTCGAAGGTGGATACGGCGCTCTCGGTCAGGGCGATGGAGCTTGTGACCGCCGCAAACAGGACGAGGAGAAAGAACAGGATCCCTGTGCCTGTTCCGAATCCCATGCCCGCAAATACCTTCGGAAGTGTGATGAACATGAGGGAAGGTCCAGCCTGGAGAGTATCCGGGTCGCCGCCGGAGAAGGCAAAGACGGCCGGAATGATCATGAGTCCGGCCATGATCGCGATCGCAGTGTCAAAGATCTCAACATTTTTCGTCGAATCCTCGATCGAGGTGTCCTTTTTCATATAGGAGCCGAACGTGACGAGGATTCCCATCGCGATCGACAGGGAGTAGAACATCTGCCCCATCGCGGAGACGACGGTCATCCAGGAGAAGTTTTCGAGGTTTGGAACCAGGAAATATTTCACGCCTGCCATCGCGCCCGGTCTTGTCACGGAGTAGACCGCGATGATCACGGAGAGGATCACGAGGATCGGCATCATAAATTTTGAGACTCGCTCGATCCCGTTCCGGACACCCATGTAGATGATCACAACTGTGAACATGGTGAAGATCAGGAAGCAGATCTCCGCGGAAAATCCGTTGGAGATAAAGCCGGAGAAATAGTCGTCAGCCGCGAGTGCCTGTCCGTGTCCCAGAAGATACTCAAACAGGTATTTGATGACCCAGCCGCCGATCACGGAATAGTACGGCACGATCAGGATCGGGATCACGGCGTTGATCCAGCCGCCGGCGGACAGGAGTTTTGACTTTCCAAAGGATTCGTAGGCTCCGACCGGGCTTTTTTTCGTCATGCGCCCTAAGGAGGTCTCCGCCATGATCATCGTGTAGCCGAAGGTCAGCGCCAGGATGATATAGATCAGTAAGAAGATCCCGCCTCCGTATTTCGCGGCGAGATACGGGAAACGCCAGATGTTTCCCAGTCCCACGGATGCGCCCGCCGCCGATAAGACGAAACCGAGTTTTCCGGAGAACGAACTGCGTTTATGATTCATAATATAGTCTCCTCGTGTTTTTTTCACAAATACATTTGTGCGTGTAAGAGACAGTCTATCATAGAACATGCGAAAAAGCAATTTGATCTGCGGGAGACGGTGAAAATGGAATAGAGAGGCCGCCTGTCATAGTTTCAGCACATGGAATGACAGCGGATGTGGCAAATATCAGAGGAAGGTCGGGATAACAAATTTTGGAATCTGGAATGAAAAAATTCCGTGAAACAGAACATGTATAAAAAGAGGAACATCCGGAGAATCCTATAATTTGATGGCGAAATTGATAATTTTGCGCTATAATACACTCATACCTACCGGAAAATAGAATTTAACAAAACTCAGCGGTATTCGTGACTGGAGAAAAATGAGAGATTGTCAGAGTACGGGGGCATAGATACAGAGAGGTGAAATTGTGTTAAAAGCAGAAAATTTAGTCCTCCATGTGGAGGATAACGGGACGAAAAAATGTCTCCTGGATCATATTTCTTTCCAGGTGGACGATGGAGAAATGCTGGTGATCACGGGACCGAACGGCGGCGGTAAGTCTACGCTGGCGAAGGTCCTGATCGGGATCGAGAAGGCGGAGAGCGGAAAGATCTTTTTAAACGGGGAGGATATCACGGATTACGATATCAACCACCGTGCGAATGCCGGGATCGGCTACGCGTTCCAGCAGCCGCCGAGATTTAAGGGAATGACGGTGCAGAGACTTCTCGCACTGGCAGCAGGAAGAGAAATGTCAGATGTCGAGTGCTGTAAGTTATTATCGGATGTCGGACTCTGCGCGGAGGAATATTTAAACCGCCAGATCGATGGAACGCTCTCCGGCGGCGAGATGAAACGGATCGAGATCGCGACAGTTCTTGCGAAGGAACATACCTTATGTATTTTTGATGAGCCGGAAGCCGGGATCGACCTCTGGAGCTTTTCCATGCTGATCCATAAATTCGAGGAGATCCACAAAGAGAAAAAACAGAGTCTGATCGTGATCTCCCACCAGGAGAAGATCATCAGCATGGCGGACCGGATCATGGTGATCGATGATGGAAAGATCAAGGCGGAAGGTCTCAGAGAAGATGTCCTTCCGTGCCTGAACGGTCTCGATAAATGTCATACATGTGCAGGAAAAGCGGGGGTGAGAGCGTAATGGTAGAGCTGGATCATGTAGTAGAAGAAGTATTGAAAGTCATCAATGACAATGGATTTTCCCAGAAAGGCGCTTTCAACCTGCGTCAGAACGGAACTTCCATCTGCCACGGGGACAGTGAGCACATCAAGATCAAAAAGAAGACGGACAAGCCGGGGATCGATATCTATATCGACGGCGAGACAAAGGGCGAGAAGGTCTATATTCCGGTCGTTGTCAGCGTTTCCGGCATGACGGATCTTGTATATAATGATTTTTACATCGCAGATGGCGCGGACGTGACGATCGTTGCGGGATGCGGGATCCACAACAGCGGCTGCAATGAGAGCCGTCATGACGGGATCCATACCTTCCATGTCGGAAAGAACGCGAATGTCTGTTATCAGGAAAAGCATTACGGAGAGGGAAACGGGACCGGCGGTCGTGTGCTGAATCCGGTGACGAATATCTATGTGGGAGAAAACTCCGTATTTACGCTGGATACGGCGCAGATCAAGGGCGTTGACTCCACAGTCCGCGAGACGCTTGTCGAGATGGAGAAAAACTCCAGACTGTATGTGATTGAACGCCTGATGACCGAGGGAGAGCAGACGGCGGAGTCCAACATCGAGGTCCGCTTAAACGGAGAGGAGAGCTCCGCACAGATCATCTCCAGATCCGTCGGAAAGGGAAATTCCGTCCAGACGTTCCACCCGAAGGCGGTCGGCAACAACAAGTGCCAGGCGCATATCCAGTGTGACTCGATCATCATGGACCATGCGGAGATCGGCTCGATCCCGGAGATCCGCGCGCGTGATCTCAACGCGGCAATCATCCATGAGGCGGCGATCGGAAGGATCAACGATGAGCAGTTATTAAAGCTCCGGACTCTGGGACTTACCGAGGAAGAAGCGGAGAACGTGATCATCGAGAATTTCCTGAATTAAACGGGAAACTGAAGACGGGGATTTTATATAGAAAGATTTCGTACAAATCCAGATTGATAAAAAACAGGTCCGCAGGTGAAGATCACCGGTGCGGACCTGTTTGATTTACGCGAACAACGAGCCAAAGTCTGCGCTTGCGCGAGAACTTGGCGACTGTCGTGATAATAAGGGAAATATTGGTTTTTTTAGAAGTACGTCCGTCTCTTCGGCGTATTCCAGCTTCCGACAACGCGCTTTACATTGGAGATCGTGACAAACGCGTTTGGATCTTTCGACTGGACATAGTCCATAAACTGACCATATTCCTTCTTTGTGAGGATCGCCAGGATCTCGCTCTTCTGGGCATCGCTGTAGCCGCCGGTGGCCGTGTAGACAGTGATGCCGCGCTGGAGATTCTCGATCACATAGCGGCGGAATTCATCGTTGTGTTCGGAGATCACGCACACCCGGATCTTTCCGGTGAACTCATCGATAAAGTAGTCCAGCACGAGACCGCTGAAGTAGGTCGCCAGAGCACCGATGATCACGGTCTGAAGATCGTAGGCGAAATAGGAGCTCGCGACCGTCACCATGCCGGCGATGATGATCGCCTGTCCGAGATCCAGATGGAGATATTTGTTCATGATCTTCGCGATAATATCGAGACCGCCGGATGCCGCGTTGGCGTTGAAGAGGATCGCCTGTCCGAAACAGATCACAACGATCATACCAACTACATCCAGGGCGATGTTCCCCGTCGGAGATCCCGGATCCGGGAAGGCGGTTTCAAATACGAAGAGAAGTACCGGGAGCAGGATGGAGATAAAGATGATCTTTGTCCCGAAAGTCTTATCGATAAAGAGAAACGCCAGGATGATGCAGATGATGTTTAAGATCAGAGTCATGACGGAGAGCGACAGCGGAATGAAATTTACGAGGACTACTGCGAGTCCGGTGATGCTCCCGCTGATAATGTGGTTCGGATTCATGAAAAAATAGACTCCCACGGCGATGATGAAAGTACCGAAGAAGATCGTGGAGAAATATTTTAGTTTTTCGAACATACTGTACGTCCTTTTTCTGTCAGATTTTTGCAGAGTTTCCAAAAACAGGAGACACTGTCTGCGTGTAAATCATAGAGAAAAAAGAGCGGATTGTCAAACAGGCGCTTTGCAGTGTGAGCGCTTGTATGCGGCAAAGTGCGGGATCATCCTATTTCAGTTTCCCGTACTCCTCATCAGAAACGGTCTCACACCATTCGTTGGAGTTCTCTTCGCCCGGAACTTCGATGGCGAGATGGGAGAACCAGGAATCCGGAGCGGCACCGTGCCAGTGTTTGACTTCCGCCGGAATATTGATGCAGTCGCCCGGCTTCATCTCGATGGCTTCTTTGCCTTCCTCCTGATAGTAGCCGCGTCCGGCCACGCATACAAGGATCTGTCCGCCGCCGCTCTTTGCGTGGTGGATATGCCAGTTGTTGCGGCAGCCGGGTTCGAAGGTCACATTGAACACACCGACCTGTTTGGTGGATACCGGTGCGAGATAGCTCTGACCGACGAAGTATTTTGCGAAGGCGTCATTCGGGGCGCCGATCGGGAAGATCATGGACTTTGCATGGGCTCTCATGGCCTCGTCCTTGTAAGGAAGATCGCCTTCATTCATCTGCCATACTTCTTTTGCAAGGTTGAAGACGGCCCAGCCCTTCGGCCAGCCGACGTAGAATGCCACATGGGTGATGATCGCAGCGATCTCTTTCTGGGTGACGCCGTGTGCTTTTGCATTCTTTAAGTGGAACACGAGGGAAGAATCCGTGATCCCGGAGGACATGAGTGCCACAACGGTGATGATACTTCTAGTCTTTACATCGATGTCCTGGTTGTTCCAGTTTTCTCCGAAGAGGACATCGTCATTAAAATGCGCGAACTGGGGAGCAAATTCGCCCAGCGCGTTTCTTCCTGCTGTCTGTACAATTTTTGCCATGTTTTTTCTCCATTTCCAGATCGACTGCAGGCTGCATGACCCTGGATCATGTCAGTCTGCAGCCGGTTTCTGCTTTATTATAAGGATTTTACCCAATCAGCGATCTCCTGTCTGGAAGCTCTGTTTAAAAGCTTTCCTTCCACGATCTCTGCACCAGGTGCGGACGGTTTTAATTCTTTTACTGTGTTGCCGAATCCGCTGCCGCCGGATGTCGCGAAGAGGACGATCTTCTTGCCTGTAAAGTCGTAGGACTCAAGGAAGGTGTTCACGATTGTCGGAGCGACATACCACCAGATCGGGAAGCCGAGGATCACGGTATCATAAGCGCTCATATCGATATCTGCCTTTACGATCTCCGGTCTGAATTTCTTGTCATTCATCTCCACGCTGCTTCTGGATTTTTTGTCCATCCAGTTTAAATCTGCTGTTGTATATGCCACCTTCGGTGTGATCTCGCAGAGATCAGCGTTTCCTGCTTCTGCGATCTGCTCTGCAATTTTCTTTGTTGTTCCGCCTGCACTGAAATATGCGACTAATTTTTTTGCCATTTGAATTACCTCCTGTGAAAACAAGTTCGCGTAAATAAAAAGGATGCAGAAAGAAGATATGGATCTTCTTATGCATCCATTGTAGTTCTAAGATTTTTGAATGTCCAATACCTATATCAAATCATGATTTATGCCTTGCAGGCATTTAACGAAATCAGAGAAGTTCCTGCATCATGAGTGGCCACGGAACTGATGATCTCGATAAATTTGTTGACCGCATGGGAGTTCGGCAGATTTCTCTGCCATGCGATCACGGTACTAGAGGTGATCTCTGGGAAGAGTTTCCGCTGAACGAGCAGGTCAGGCCGCCAGTATCTTGCCGCACCGGCGACAGATACCGGGTATCCCAGCCCGTAAAAGGCCATGACTCCGGCATTTGTTCCGAGATTGCTGGTGAATGCGATCTGGAGCTTATCGAAGTCTTTTCCGAACCAGTTTGCGATCTCACTCTGGACTCCGGTGCGCTCCGGGAGGATCAGCGGTTTCCCGAGGAGATCCTGCTTTGTGATGAATTCTTTCCCGGCGAGCGGATCGTCCGGGCGCATCCCGACGACCCAGTGGTCACTTTCCGGGATCCGGATGTAGTCGAGACCTTCCGTATCCACAGGTTCCAGGAACATCCCGATGTCCACGAGACCTTTTTTCATCATCTCGTAGACCGTATCCGCCGTGGCGGTGTGGATCGCGATCTGTACGAGCGGATATTTTTCACGGCAGACTTTGCAGATTTCTGCCAGGATCTCGACGGCTGCGAATTCCCCGCAGCCGATCGTGACGCTGCCGTCGATGACTTCCTCGGTCCCTTTCAGCTCCTCCAGAGTCCGCTTTTCGAGATCCAGCATTTCGAGAGCGCGGCGCTTTAGGAGAATCCCCTCGTCGGTCAGGGTGATCGTCCGCCCGTTCCGGTTAAAGAGAGAAATGCCGAGCTCTTCCTCGAACGCGGCTAACTGCCTGGAGAGAGTCGGCTGGGTGATATGAAGCTGTTCGGCGGCTTTTGTGAAGCTTTGTTCTTTGGCTACTGTGAGAAAGTAGCGGAGTATTCTGAGATCCATATAGAAATTCCTTTTTTGAGTCGGATGATTTTCAGTAATCGTGAAGATGCGGAACAATTTCGATTTTTAGAGGGCCGTAACTGGGAGAGTACGGAGTAGTTCCGATAATTCTATATTAACTGGAATTTCAGAATTTGTCATCCGGGTTTTTTGATAATTGTTGTCAGGGCGGTAATGTGATAAAATGAGGAAAATATGTTTTATGGAAACAATCATGACTTTTTGCAGATATGTACAGGAAAGTCTGATGAGACTGAAAATGGAAAAAAGAGATTATTCGGGAGATGGAGGAGAGAGATGTTCAGGGAAATTCGGAAAAAGAAAAATGCAATTACGGCTGATGCGGCAGAATCACTTCTGGAGAAGAGCAGACGCGGTGTTCTCGCGGTAAACGGGGATGACGGTTATCCGTATGCGATCCCGGTCAACTATTTTTACGACAGAAACGAGCAGAAGATCTATTTCCATGGCGCGCGCGCAGGACACAAGGTCGATGCGCTGCGGGCTTCGGACAAGGTGTGCTTCACGGTTTATGGAAATGAAACGATCCGGGAGGAAGCATGGGCGCCGTATATGCAGAGCACGGTCGTCTTCGGCAGATGCCGCCTGCTTGAGACGGGGGAGGAGACGCTTGCCCTGTTGAAACGGTTTGCGATGAAATATTACCCGGATGAGAAACTGGCGGATGAGGAGATCGCGCAGGCGGGAAGAGCGGCACAGGTCTTTGAGATCGAGATCGAACATCTCAGCGGGAAAGAAGTTCAGGAACGATAAAACTTACGGAGGCAGAGTTTGAAAGTAGAACAGGATGTGATGGCTTACGGAGTGGAGAAGGACAATGCGGGCTGCTATTTTATTGAAGATGAAATCATCCTGAGAAAGCCTGAAAAGATCGAAAACAACAAAGAATTCTGCGACTGCAGCTTCCGTTGGAAGTTTACGGAGAACGATGCGCACGGCGTCAGCATCGGAAAGACACTCCCTGCCTATCCGACAGATGTAAAAAACGTGTATCCGAAGGAAGCGTTTACCGCAGAAAATGCGGCAAAGATCCCGTGTGAGCAGGTGCTGGGGACGTATTGGGTTGTGTTTGAGAGATAGAAAAGTATTATAAAGAACCGGGAGAGGAAGATTAACATGGCATATACGGTAGGAGAAACGGCGAGGATGCTTCATGTTCCGGCATCCACGCTCCGATATTATGATAAAGAGGGACTTCTTCCATCTGTAGAGCGGACGTCCGGTGGAATCCGGATGTTCAAGGATGATGATATTGAGTGGCTCAGGATCATCGACTGTCTGAAAAAGTCCGGGATGTCGATCCGGGATATCCGCGAGTACATTGCGCTCGTAGCGCAGGGAGATTCGACGATCAATGAGAGACTGCAGCTTTTTTACCGTCAGCGCGAGATCTTAAAGGCGCAGATGCGGGAACTGCAGAAAACGCTGGACACACTCGACTATAAATGCTGGTTTTATGAGACCGCAAAAGAGGCAGGAACCGTTGAAGTCCCGCAGCAGATGGCGGCAGAGGAATTGCCGGAAAGGTTCCGGAGTGTGTGTGCACAGCTGCAGGAACTTTAAGGGAGAAAGAACATGAATAATACAGGAACAATGTGATATATATATGACATAATTCCGAAACAAAATTGACAAAATTCTTTTTGCAAGGTATGCTGTAGCTATAAAAGATGTCAGGAGGTGTTGCGAAGTGACGGAAATGATCCCGGTCAGAGAAGCGGCAAAACGCTGGAATATAACAGAACGAAGAGTTTCAACTCTGTGCAAAAACGGAAAAATTGATGGAGCAGAAAAGCAGGGAAAACGCTGGATGATCCCGAAAGACGCGCAGAAACCGGCAGATCAGCGGATAAGGACGGGCGTTTACCGGAAAGCGGAACGGCCAGCAAAGCTGCCTCTGCCGATCGGAGTTTCCGATTATTGTCTTGCATCATCGGAATACTACTACATCGACAAGACGATGATGATCAAAGATTTTATCGATGAGCGTCCAATGGTAACCTTGTTTACCCGTCCTCACCGCTTTGGCAAGACTCTCAATATGGATATGCTGCGCACCTATTTTGAAAAGAGCGACAGGGATACATCCATCTACTTCAACAACAAAAAAATATGGACCTGCGGACAGAAATATAGAGATTATCAAGGAAAATACCCGGTGATCTTTCTCACGTTTAAGGATGTAAAATTCAATACCTGGGAAGAAACATTTGCGGCTATCCGCGATATTTTTGCTAAAGAAACCAGACGCCATAAAGAACTGCAGACCAGTGAAAAATGCGATGAATATAGCAGACAGATCTATGCGAACTTAGCGGCCGGAAAGACGGGGGAGGTGGAACTGGCTTCTGCACTTCTGGATCTGTCAGCAATGCTTCACAGCCATTACGGCATAGCCCCCATTATCATTATCGATGAATATGATACTCCGATCCAGCAGGGATATATGAAAGGCTTTTATGATAAGGTCATTCAGTTTATGCGAAACCTGTTTTCAGGTGGCTTCAAGGATAATAAACATCTTTCGTTCGGCTTCCTTACTGGAATTTTAAGGGTTGCAAGAGAAAGCATTTTCAGTGGGATGAATAACCTGGCGATCAACTCGGTGCTGAACAATAAATACAGTTCCTATTTTGGATTTACAGCAGATGAAGTGAGAGAGATGGCGGAATATTATGGAGCTGCAGACCAATATGATGAGATCTGTCAATGGTATGATGGCTACCGGTTTGGCAGGACTGAGATCTTTAATCCATGGTCAGTAGTCAGCTATTTCAGCAGCGAATGTGAGCCGAGACCGTACTGGGTATCCACTGGCAGCAATGACATTATCGGGGAGATCCTGGCGGAGGCGGATAAGGAGATCTATAGTCGTCTGACTTCGCTGATCAATGGGGAAACTTTCACCACCTATATTGATACAGGAGTGATTTATCCGCAGATCAGGAGCAATCCATCGACCATTTACAGTTTCCTTTTGATGACCGGATACCTGAAAGTCCTGAAAACTATGACGTCGTTCAGTGGAGATATTATGTGCGAAGTTGCCTTGCCAAACCGTGAGATCGCACTTGTGTATAATAAAGAGATTCTTCAGCGGCTTGGGAACATGATTCCTCAATCTACGGCGATTGCGATTCAGGAAGCTATTTTCTCTGGAGACAATCACAGACTGAAAACGCAGATACAGATGCTGTTGACCCAGTCCGTGAGCTCTTTTGATACGGCAGGAGAAAATTTTTATCATGGATTTATGCTGGGATTGTGTGCTTTGATGAACGGCGCTTTTGCAACATCCAACAGAGAATCCGGAGATGGACGTTACGATATTCAGTTAAAACCGATCCGAAAAGGTCTTCCTGGAATTCTGATCGAACTGAAGGCGGAGAAAAACTGCAGCGCTGAAAAACTGAAAAAACTGTCAGAGACCGCTTTGAAACAGATTGAAGACAAGAAATATGATACAGAACTGCTTTCCGCCGGCGTTACAGGGATCTACAAGTATGGTGTAGCTTTCAGTGGAAAAAAGGTTGAAGTGACAGTAGGATAAAGAAGGAGAAAGGGGATCACACCTCAGTGGGTGGATCCCCTTTTTGAAAAATGTTTAAGTTTTCTGTGAAACTGCTAAAAAAACTGGCGGCGCCGCCCACAGGGGAGCAGTACCGCCAGTTTTGATTTTATTTGATAAATTATTCGATCCCAGAGCAATTACTTGGTCTCTTTGTCATCTGCAGCTGCTGTGCCAGGAGCTGTTGTCACTTCAGTAGCCGGAACAACGTTGTGAACCGGGATGACGGAGAGTACAACTGCCTCCGGATCAGTCTTTAAGTCGATGTCTTTGTTCTTTGCGATCTCGAGATCTTTCACGCGGACAGTATCGCCGACCTTCAGGCCAGCGGCATCCAGAGTCGTTGTCTCAACAAGAGCGGACGGGAATGCCTTATAAGCAACCTCGCTTAAGTCTTCCTGAAGAACACCGCCGATAACGGCTTCACGGTTCAGGATCACGATCTCAGCAGTAGAAGAAACTTTCTCATCGCTTACCAGTGCCTGGAAATCGATCTCATCGATCTTTCTGGTCATGGAATTGTAATCAACTTCCTTGATCAGGACATCGTAAACCTGACCTTCGACATCAAGATTGATCTGACCGCCTTTATGCTCTGTCTTTAAAAGACGATCAACGTCCATTGCATTCATCTTTACCGGGATAGAACCTTCGATGGCATGTCCGAAAACATTGCCTGTAACAAATCCTTCTCTTCTTAATCTCTTTGCCTTAACATCCATGCTTCTTTTTTCAGCTTTTAAAGTAGTCATTTATCTTTTCCTCCAAAAATCTGATTGCCGGCAAACAACTTCTTTTGTTCTGCCGGATTCGCTTAGCAGCCCTCAGCTTTGAAAAGGGGGGTTTGTTAAGTTTGGTTGAACATTTGCTGTTCTCTTTGTTACAGCGATAGTATAGCAGTATTTTGCAAAACAGATTAACCAAAAATGAAAAATATTTTGACAAAAATCTTAAAAATTGCACAAAAAGCGAAAGCGGGGAGGCTGTGGATGGTCAAGCGGAGGAAAATGTGGTAAGATGGATGAAAGATGGAAAATCCAGCAACAGTGGAGAATGTTGAAAAAGCAGACTCCGCAGATATGAGGGAAGACCATGTTGATATTGCGCCAACAGAGCGGACTCCCTGAAAGAAGCGATGGGAGAATTGCGGCAGGAGATTCAGCGATACGGAAGCTCTGGCAGGCAGAGTGATATAGAAGAACAGAAAAACGGTGAGGTGACAGAAAAATGAGTACAGACAATCGCCCGATTGGCGTTTTGGATTCCGGACTTGGCGGGATCAGCGTGTTAAGAGAGCTGGTCAAACTGATGCCGGGAGAAGATTTTATTTATTATGGAGATTCGGCGAATGCCCCATACGGAACAAGAACGCCGGAGGAGGTCATCGACCTGACAAAAAAAGATGTGGAATTTCTGCTGGAGCGGGGCGCGAAAGCAATCGTCGTGGCCTGCAATACAGCGACAAGTGTGGCGATCAAAGAACTTCGAGCCGCATATGAGGAGATTCTCCCGGTGATCGGGATCGAACCGGCGTTAAAACCTGCGGTCAAGGCAAAGGAACACTCTAAAGTCGTCGTCATGGCAACCCCGATGACGCTGTCACAGACGAAATTTAATTCGATGATGCATATTTATGAGGACGATGCGAACATCATCAAGATGCCGTGTCCGGGACTTGTGGAATATATTGAAAGCGGCGTGCTCGATGGACCGGTTCTCGATGCTTATCTGGAAAAACAGTTTGCACCGTACGACAAAGCAGAGATCGATGCGGTCGTTCTCGGATGTACGCATTATCCGCTGATCCGTGAGGTGATCCAGAAACATCTGCCGGGAGTTTTCGTTTACGACGGCGGATTCGGGACCGCAAAGCAGACGAAAAGGCGTCTTGAGGAGCGCGGACTTCTCTCGGACCGGGAATCCGGCGGAAAAGTTGAGATCTTCAACAGCAGGAACACGGAGGAGATTCTGGAGCTGTCGAGACAGCTGCTGAATATGTGACAGCCAAAGGAAAATCTGTGATAAAGACGGTCTGAAATGTGTGCAGAAACAGTGAAATTGCTTTTGGCTTCATGATAAGCGTAAAAGCTGGATCAATATAGCAGAATCAGGTGCATGGGTAAAACATAAACAGGGAGATCAGCAATGAAAAAGTTATTATTCATCGATGCCTGCGTCAACCGCGGCATCTCAAGGACGGAACAGCTCGCACAGGCGTTATTAAAGGAAATGAATCAGAACGGGGAGTATGAGATCGAGACTTTAAATCTTGAGGATGAAGATCTGAAACTCTTCACGGGTAAGGAGAGCGCACTCCGGGAATCGCTTACAAGAGCAGGAAATTTTGAGGGACCACTTTTCACTTACGCGAAGCAGTTCGCGGCTGCGGACCGGATCGTTGTTGCAGCTCCGTACTGGGATTTCTCATTCCCGGCACGGATGAAATGTTATCTGGAGCAGATCTGCGTGACAGGTCTGACGTTTACATTCTCCTCCAAGGGCATTCCGGGCGGTCTGTGCCATGCAGACAGTCTCCACTATGTGACGACCAGCGGCGGATCCATCGGGGAGCTGAACCTCGGATATGAGTATCTGGAGAAGCTCTGCAAGGTCTATTACGGGATCCATGAGACCGTATGCTATACCGCTGAGGGACTCGACATCGAAGGGAACTCGGTGGAGGAGATCATGAAAGAGGCGGAAGAAAAGGCAGTTCAGAAGTACAGGGAGTTTACAAGCAGGAGCAAACTGTGACGAATCATATTCAGGAAAACGAAAAGCAGAAAGTCAGGAAATTTACGCTTGATGGCAAGCTGTGACTGAGAGAATATGAGTCTGGCATGTGTGGAGTCCCTGAAAAAGAACGATCGGTCTGTACGGGGCAGGATCGCGGACTGGATGTGCATGCGTGTAAACTAAATAAACGGATCATGATACAGGACAGTGCGTCGACAGAAATGTGGAGCACTGTCCTGTTTTGTCTGACAGGAAATTCCGATGAAACTTCCTGATAAATAAGAAGGTACGATGTGTCAATGATGCGTACTTGTGCGAAGGTGCGGATTGCTGCAGACAACTTAGCGTTAAGACTGAATGTGACGAATGTAAGTTATCGAATAACCTGCAATAATGGGAACCAACGAACCCTTATAAACCCTTAAAGTCCCTTACACGGTGAGAAATCCCGTGAATAGGGGCTTTTTTAGGCTTATAGATCCTTTTTACCCCTTAAAATTTTAATGGGAACCAGAATTCACATTGAAAAACGAAAAATCATAGAAATGCCTGAAAATGGAGGGAAAAAAGCTCAATAAAAAGCGGGGGTTTAAAGCCTTTTAAAATTTTTAAAATTAAAATGCGGAAACGGGAGAAAGTATTGATAATTCAAGGGTTTTCGGCATTTGAAAGGTTTTAAAAGACCGTTTAAAACAATAAAATTTAAAAGCAATTATAAAAGTGAAAAATGAGAACTTAATGGGAACCAGTTAATGGGAACCAAAAAAGAGCCGGTCAGTTAATTGACGCGGCCCTTTTTTTATTGCTGGTAGGCAGTCCAGCAAGGTGGTAAATGCACTAAGAATATATCATAATATGAAAAAATGGTCAATGATACTCAAATGAAGACTATCAATCCTCGGACAAAGATTTCAGATAAAATTCAGCAGCTTTTCCCAGAACAATATTTTTTTCCACTTCAGAAAGTGAAGAAAAGTATTTCAGGAGTTGCTGAGTAGATGTGTCATTAAGTTCAAGATCTGCCTGATTGCATTCATCTTTCCCGGTAAGCAAAAAGTCAGATGTGATCCCAAAGTATGCTGCGATAGTAGGAATCAGCGATGCTGGCGGATCAGTTTTTCTATTTTTCCAACCGCTGACGGTTTGCTTCGGAATGCCCGTTGCTTCGCAAAAATCTTTCTGGGAAACCTTTTTCTCATCTAATAATTTAAAAAAGCGCTCATTTATAGTCATAGCCCCTCCAATAATCCTCATATGAATATATAAAATCCTCAATTTTAATTGACAAATCCTCAAATGAGGATTATTATAATAATGTATCAATCATACAAGACCGATTATAGCACAGAATCCGATAACGGAATAGGTTATTTTGTATCGCTGATACAGAATTTTATAACGGAATACGTTAGGAGGGCAGGCAGAATGAAGAACAGAAAAGTGCGAAATTTCGCTGAGTTTGCCTTATGGACAAAAACCAGGATGCTGGAAAGAGGCATCAGCCAGAGAGAACTGGCCGCAGGAATGGGAACACACCAGGCCAGGATCAGCGAGGCTATCACAGGGAAGCCATCAGGAAAGAAGTTTATCATTCCGCTGATCCAGGAACTGGGCGGAAACATGGATGATTTTAAAGACTTTTTAAACACCGTTTAAAAGAGTCGAAACCGGCAGAGGCCGGTCATGCAGGGATAGCCTCCTGCATCTGATGAGGACAGGCTGAAAAGGTGGTGGAAATGTATGGCGCAGATGCTGACAGCGAAACAGGTTGCAGAGGTAAAAGGCTGTAGTCCACGTTATATTAAGAAAATTATACAAGATGGGAAATTAAAGGCGGTAGAGACTGTTAATAGCAAAAACCGGAAAACTTACCTGGTACCGCTGGATGCGTTGGATGAGGAACTGCAGCACAAGTATTATCAACTGATTGCAGAAAACCCTCCGGAAGAGGTAGAACGGCCAGAGCCGGAAGTAGAGAAAGTTGCGATTGATGAGTTTACCGAGGATGAACGAAAGGAAATTGATTTCTGGATCGACCTCACCAAGCGCTGGCAGTCATATAGAAAGATGCCAGGAGTTACTTCCCTGGCTGAAGTAGATAAAAAGTTCGTAACGCTCTGCAGCCTGGAATATCCAGAGCGGAGCATATCAGTAGATACGCTTTACAGAAAATGGAATGCCGTGAAGGCTGATGATATGAAGGCGCTGGTTGATAAGCGGAACAAATGGAAGAAAGGGACAAGCTCCATAGATGAAACGATATGGCAGGCTTTCCTGTATTACTATCTGGACGAAGCCCAGCATCCGGTAACCAAGTGCCTGGAGTACACAAAGATGTGGGCGCAGGAAAAGCGTCCGGATCTGTATACGCAGATCCCGGCCTATCCTTCTTTTTACCGGAGACTGAAAAGTGTTCCGGAGGGAGTAAAGGTTCTGGGCCGTGAAGGTCACAAGGCATTCAATGACCGCTGCGCTCCATACATCAAACGTATTTATGATGAGATGCAGAGCAATGAGTGGTGGATCGCTGATAACCATACCTTCGATGTAATGGTGAGGGATAAGTCAGGCAAGCTGCACAGGCCATATCTGACAGCCTTCCTGGATGCAAGAAGCGGAATCTTTACAGGGTACTACATTACATATAACCCAGGTTCAGAGGCAACGCTGATCGCGCTCCGGAAGGGAATCCTGGAATATGGCATCCCGGATAATATCTACGTGGATAACGGTCGAGAGTTCCTGACCTTCGATATTGGCGGCCTTGGCCACCGGAAGAAGAAGCCAAAGAATGGCGAGGAAACCTTTGAACCGCCGGGCGTATTCAAACGCCTGGGAATCAATATGACAAATGCTATCGTCCGAAATGCGAAGGCGAAGATCATTGAGCGCCGGTTCAATGATGTGAAGAACGGCCTTTCCAGACTGTTCAATACTTACACGGGCGGCAGCGTGGTGGAAAAGCCAGAGCGTTTGAAATATGTCCTGAAGAAAGATGCCATTTACACAGACGATGAGTTCCAGGAGTATGTGGATGCAATTCTGAAGTATTACTTCAACATGATGGAATACGATGGCCCGGTGGCAGAAGACAAAGGAAAGCTCAAAATGGATGTGTTTAATGAGCATCTGATTAAGCGCCGGGTGGCAGCCGCAGAAGAATTGAACCTGATGCTCATGAGAAGCAGCCGTCCACAGGCCGTGGGCCGCCGGGGAGTGCATCTGGATATCAATGGAGGCCGCCTGGAATATTGGAACGATGAACTGTTGATGAGACATTTCGGTGAGAAGGTATACTTCCGGTACAATCCGAATGACCTGAAGGAAGTCCGGATCTACAACCTGGAAGACAAATATCTGATGACGGTTCCGGTAGATAATACGGCGGTTCTTACATATGGCGCAACCAAGGATGATGTGAAGGCCGGAATGGCAGTGACCAGGAAGCTGGAGAAGATCGCGAATGAATATAAAAAGAACGTGGTCATCGCAGAAGCCGACCGGGTTACCGCGCTGGATCTGGTACTTCGCCAGGCACAACGCAACAAAGAAAGCTACACAGGCAAAGCAGACCCGAAGGTACTGGAGGTTCAGCGGGCAGATGAAACACCGGTATATCAGAAAGTGGTCGGCGGAGTCGATCTTGACACAATGATTGAAAATGCAGCCAAAAGGCAGGGAGGTAAATGATGGGAAAACAGTATAATACAGAACTTCAGACGAAAGTTGAAACGTACATGAAGGAAACGGGAATCAGCCAGGCAAAGCTGGCCCCGATGATGAACCTGAGCGGAGCAGTATTAAGCCAGTACCGCCGCAGCGTTTATGACAAGGGTGATGTAGGTGATGTAGAGCGTAAGATCCGTGAGTTCTTCCAGATCAAGGAGGAGCAGGCTGAAAACGCCAAGAAGACCGAGTCTTTCAATGCGGTACGGGGATATGTGGCAACCTCTATTTCAGAGAGCATTTACAAGATGATCCGTTACTGCCAGCTTGAAAAGGGGATCGTAGTTATTGACGGAGATGCCGGAATCGGGAAGACCAAAGCGGCTACCAAGTTCCTGCGGGACAATCCGGCAACGGCGATCTATATCAGCACCACACCGAGTACCAGCTCTGTAAGAAGCCTTTTAAGGATGATTGCAAGGGCGTTGAAGATTTCGGAAAACCAGAGAACAGAAGACCTTTCCATTTCAATCCGTGAACGGCTGAGAAGTTCTGATAATGTCCTGATTATTGATGAAGCCCAGAACCTGAAGTTCATGGCCCTGGAAGAAATCAGAGGCTGGGTGGATGAAGACCCGATCACCGGGAAGCCTGGCATCGGAATCGCACTGATCGGAAACGATGAGGTCTACAACAAGATGCTTGGAAGACAGGAAGCGATCTTCTCACAGCAGTTTAACCGGACGAAGCTCCACGGGCGGTACCGGGCTACGAATGTAACCAAAGAAGATGTTGAGAAGTTATTCCCTTCCCTGGTGGAGAAAGGAATGACACCGGAGCTGACATACCTCTACAATGTCGGCCACAGCAAGTGGGGAGTGCGCGGCATGGTAAACGTATTCACAGCAGCCGCCAATAACCAGGATGTTTCCCTGGAAGGTCTGCAGAAGGTAACAGGCCCGCTGGGAATCTATTTATAAAATCAATCAAACGGAGGTAAATGCAATGAAGTACATGACAGGAAAAGCAAAAATGATGGTGACAGGGATCGCGCTTGGAACGGTGGCCGCCGGGGGAATGGCGGCGCTGATCGTAGCGGGCAAGGTCGGAGTGGCCGGAAGCCTGGTTGTGGTATTCCTGATGGCTCTGGCGGGAGTTAGCGGCTGGATGATCGGCATTCAGATGCGGGTGAAGATCGAACATGACCGGGCATGGATGAAAGGATATCGTGATGGAAGGGAGAGTTCACTCCCGCCGATCACTGTAACCACCGAGCGTATGCTCATCCGGTACAGGGAAAATCCGGGGCTGTAAAGCCCCACCTTAATGCAGCCATCCGGAAGGATGCCGGTCACAAGCCCGGATAAAGGCAGAGTGAGGTAAAACTGAATAAGGAGGTAAGTGCAGCGTGAAGAACGGAAAGAAGCCGACACTGGCCCAAAAGAAGTTCCTGCAGGGAAAAGGGCTGGTACCGGAGAACTGGCTGATCGTGAAGGATACGCCGGTGGAGCTGGTGGTAGTCAGCCGGGCCGCGCTCCTTAAAAGAACAGGGAAGACAAGAACTTTCAGGAAGGAGCGACTATGAAAGCCATGGAGAAAAAGCCACTCCAATGCCGGAAGAACTGGAAAGAGAGTGGAACGAAGTGCGAGTTTGCTTCCGGTTGCTTCAGTGCAGGAGAGCCAGAATTGTGACGAAACGGATGCTGGACGGTTCTGTGAAGCGATATACCGAGGTCAGAAAGGCGGGTGGATGAGATGGTACAAAGAGAAGAAATGTACTTTGAACCGCGCTGCGTAGGTTCTGACCTGCGTATTCGTTGGTATGGTGAACAGTATTCAGCGCCGGAGCTGGAACGCCATTATGAGGAGACGGTTTACATCCGGGACAGCGGAAAAGAGCTGATGGTTTACAGCATGGAGGCAGACTGCTGGGATGAGAAGGCGAAGATAAAGGCAACATTTTCCCTGATCTGCCGGATTCAAAAGCACAGCACCGGATTCCGGTACGGTAGAAAAATCCAGTAGGAGGAGAGAAGATGCCAGCCAAGTCAAAACGCCTGACCAATAAAGAGAAAGCACTCAAATCGAAAGTCAAAAAGGAACTTCAGGAACAAGGGCTCCTGCCGTCAGACAAACCGAGATTGAACCGGAGAAAGTTTGCTAAGGAAGCAGCCGAACAATTTGATAAAGAAATCAATCTCATGAATCCGATGGATGTGTTTTGGTTTCATAATGCCCTCACATTAGTTACAGCCGGAACTGATGTGCTTCCAATCACTTCAGAACAGGTGGGAGTCTTTAAGCTTATGAAAATAACTGCGGAGATAAAAAAGCTTCATGAAGAAACCAAGAAGTCTGGGAAGGAAGTAACTGTCCGGGATGTGTGCAAAATATCGGATTCTATTATGAAGCTATAAACGCAAGATATTCCAGGGGCGCTTGCCCCTCTTAATGCAGCCGCCGGTAAGGCGATGGTCGCAAGCCCATGAAATGCAGAGCGGGAGAGGAGGTCTATCATGACTGTAAGCAAGAGAGTAGCCAAGAGTGGCGCGGTTACACTTCCACGTCAGCTCCGTCAGGAGACTGGCATTCTTCCGGGTGTTCCGGTAGATATCGAAGCAGATGAGGACGGGGTACATATCCGTAAGCATGTTCCTACCTGTCACTTCTGCGGAACGGTGGACGATGTTAAAACGGTCTGCGGCATTGAGATCTGCCGCGGATGTGCAGAAAAGATCATGGAGGAGTTTAAAGGATAATGGATGCGGCGGAAGTAAAAAAGAAGGTTGACCGTCTGGCAGAGTTAGACCGCCAGATGGTTGCCGTTAAAGGTGAAATGGAAACAATCAAAGCCTGGTTCGAGAAGCAGGCCACGGATGATCTCCGGGATACGAAGAGCAAAACCGTAGAATATTGGGGAAGCGAAAATTCCAAAGTGGTGGTCGGAAACAGCGAGACCGTGAAACCAATCTCCATGACAATGGTAAAGAAGCTCCTGGGGGATGTCTTCAAGGACTTTGTAAAAGAAGATGTTTCTTATAGTATGTCAGCCCCGGCAAAGCGGCTTTTTTCCATGATGTATATGGGAAATTTCACCGAGGGAAGCCTGGACGCTACGATCAGCGCCATCACAAAGGATGAGAAGATCCAGAGAACACTGAAGAAGAAATTGAAAGGCAAATATGAAAAGGACACAGAAACCCTGATGAAACTGGTGGGCCTTTCAGAACAGGAAGCCAGTGACTGGGCTTACCTGGCATCCGAAGTGATCAACTGGGAATGGATGCTGCAGATATTAAAAGCGGCAGAGTGGGGAGGCACACCGCAGGAAGCGGTGGAAGTGATCCGGGCAGCCATATTCGTGGATGAAGGAATCAAGGTAACTGTAGAGGCGGAAAAATAGCAGGAAGGAGCAACGGTAAATGCGAAAGATAGAATCATTCCAGATGAAGAAAATCTATGCTATAGGTCATGCTTTGGGAATAACCGGAAATGGAAGCGAAGATGAGCTTCATATACTGGTGTCGGGCGTTACAGGTAAGGATTCCATAAAGGAACTTTCCTACCAGGAGGCCATGGCGGTGATTAAAAGGCTGGAGGATCTGCAGGGCGGTACCGCTGCTCCGAAACCATCCAGCAGAAAGCCGAAGGAACATTCACAGAGACCAGGAGGCGTGACCAGCGGCCAGCAGAAGAAAATCTGGGCTTTGATGTACGAACTGAAGAAACGCGATAAGAGTCCGAATGAGGTTCCACTGGGAGACAGACTGTGCGCGGTCATTAAGAAAGAATTGCATGTAGACGCTATTGCGAAGAATCCCTTTGCATGGCTCACCTTCAGCCAGGGAAATACCCTGATTGAAGTTTTAAAAGGGTATTTAAAAAGCCTGGAACGGAAGGAGGAGGCCAGCGATGGGATTGTTAGACCATGTGAAGATAGAAAACCTGGATGAAGATCAGAGAAAGATGGTAGAACTGGTGGGCCTGGACGGGTTTAAAAGTCTTGTCCGGGCTTTTGGCGGCACTACAATCTATATTCCGAAGGCAGAGAGCCTGGAACGGGCGGCACGGGATCAGAAGATCCGGGAAGAATTTGACGGAGGAAATTATAGAGAGCTTGCCGCGAAATATGGACTTACCGAGCGCTGGGTGAGATTTATCCTGTTCGGAAAACTGGATAATCTGGATGATGACATGGAGGGTCAGATGAGCATCTATGATTATCCGGAAGCATTTTAAAAAGTGAAGTAAATTAGTGAAGTGCTTCAAAAGACAGTTCACGGGCCTAAGAGGTACACTTGTGTCAGAAACATGAGTGTATCTTTTTTTATTGGAGGAATTACTGGATGGATGAAGGATGGATCATAACAACCGCCATTACGTTGGGTATTGGCGTAATCTCGTATTTTTTAAAAAGAACCATGAACCAGTTGGACTGCACAGTCCAGCAGCTTCAAAAAATAGAACGGGATTCTGTAACAAAAGCAGATCTGAAGGAAACCACAGACGAATTAAAAAAAGACATCAATAAGATCCGTGAGGATTATACACCCAAGGAGACTCACAGTAAGGATTTTGATGGGTGCCAGAAGGAGATTAAGGAGATCCGGCAGAATTACCTGACAAAGGATGATTTCATTCGTGAGATCAATAAGGTGGATCGGAAAGTGGAACAGATGTTAAATATGATGATCGAAATGACAAGAAATGGAGGTTCACAATGAACAGAGAACAGGAAAAGAGAAGACTCCGGGCAGGAGCTTTTATGGTGAATAACGGCAGGGTACTCATGACAATCAACCTGCTCCGGGAAAAGTACAATGCTTTAAGAAGTGTTGAAAAAGGTTTAAAAGCGGAGGGGATTGAGCGTCAGGAGTTCATCGACTCCGTGAATTTTCTCCATGAGGAGGGATATATCTATCTGCGTGATATGGAAAGCAGGGAACCGGCTAATCTGGCCGATGTGGAATATCAGACGCTGGAAGCAAAAGTAACCGGCAAGGGCATCCGGCTCCTTGGCGGCGGCATCACGGATGAAATGGTTGATCTGGACGGCTGATGGAACAGGAGCGTAGAAGACGCAGCACAGGAAAGGTGGACAGACTGCCGCCGGAGCTTAAAGACACCGTGGAGCAGATGCTCCTTACTGGCTGCACTTACAAAGAGATCGTGGCTTTCCTGAAGGCGAATGGTGAGGAGATGAGCCAGATGGCTATCTGTACCTACGCAAGGAAGTATCTGGCCACGGTAGAGATGATTAACGTGGCACAGAGCAATTTCTCCATGCTGATGGATGAAATGAACCGTTATCCGGATCTGGATACTTCGGAAGCCCTGATCCGGCTGGCAAGTCACCACGTTTTAAATGCCCTGACCAATGTAGATGAGGAACAGATGAAAGAAGTTCCTATCGAGAAGCTCATTAAGGAAACCAACGGTTTGATCCGCGCTGCTGCATATAAGAAGCGGATCGAAGTACAGAACAAAGAAAACTATGAGGCGGGACTGGAAGCTGTTCAGAGCATGGTATTTGAGACCATGGCAAAGGATAATCCGGAACTGTACCGTCAGGTCAGCACTTACCTCAATAAGAAAAAAAGCGAAGGAATGGAGGGATAGGCTGTGTGGTATGTGATTCAGGTTAAAACTGGAGAAGAAAGCGGAATTGCAAGGAGGCTGAAAAACCAGGCAATCCGAGCCGAGGTTCCCATTGAGAACCGTCCCATCCGGTCTGGTGGGGCATGGACAAAAAAGGAATATATTCTGTTCCCAGGATATGTGTTCCTGGACATGGATTTCACGGTCAGAAACTATTACCGGGTAAAAGAGGTTCCGGGAGTGATCCGGTTCCTGGGGGACAGTAAGGCACCATCGACACTGTCCTATCTGGAAGCTGAATGGATCAGAATTCTTTCCGGCAATGGAGAGCCGCTGGAACCGACTCTGGTAAGGGAAGACGGAAGCGGTGGTATCACTGTCATCAGTGGAGTTTTAAAACAGTTAGAAAACAGAGTTTTAAAGTGGGATAAAAGAAGCCGGAAGGCAACTTTTGAAATTACGATCTGCGGCGAAGCCAGACAGGTGCAGCTTGGGATCAAAGTGGAAGGTGGCGGAGAACTGCAGGAAGCTGGAAGCGATGCTTCACAGGATGCGGCACAGCCATTATTACAAGACGCGACTTAAAACATGACCGGTTGATTCGTCCCGGCTGTGTTCGGGACGCAGGCATAAAGAAAAGGAACTGAGCAGAAAAGGACGCTGGTCGGGTGGCGAAGCCCGGCCTTTTGGCTTCCTCTGTCCGGTTCCTTTTCTCTTTGCCTGTTATTCCCCTTTTAAAAGCGTTAGGAAGCCGTTTAAAACCGTTTAAAGGTCTGTGGTCGGGGAAATTACCACATAAAGGCAAAATGAGCCGTATGGGGCGAATTTGAACAGGGAAAGATGCGGGACGGAGGTGAAAGGTCATGCGGAGAGGAAAAGACGCAAGTCTGAAGGCGCTGATCAGCGCGATGGCGGAAGCGGAAAGCAAAAGTTACTACGAAGAACAGGAGAATGCTTTAAATGATCTTTCTGGTCTTTTAAAAACATTTTTAAACAGGGATGATTCACCAGAGCGTGTCCGGATCAGGAAAGATTATGAAGCGGGCGCAGCTCTGACTGGAAAAGGCGGAATCCGGCAGCGCCTTGGTGCTGTTGATATGGAATTCTTCGGAAGGGCCTACTTTCCGCATTATTTTTCCAGACCGTCTCCGGAATTTCACCGGGAACTGGATGCCATCTGGCAGGATGGAGTCTTAAAGGGGCTTACACCAAGCACATCGGGGCTGGTCAAGCAGATCAGCCGGATGAATGGCTGCAAGCGTGTAGTGGCAGCTCCTCGTGGACATGCCAAGTCTACCAGCCTGACGTTTAAAGGAACGATCCACGCCGTTGTATATGGGTATAAGCATTATCCGATCATTATCTCAGATAGTTCGGATCAGGCGGAGGGCTTCCTGGATAACATCCGTGTGGAGTTTGAAGAAAACGAAGCGATCCGGGAAGATTTTGGAGATCTGACCGGAAAAGTCTGGAGGAGCAATGTTCTGGTGACCAGCACCAATATCAAGGTGGAGGCGATTGGCTCCGGCAAGAAGATCCGAGGCAGGAAGCACCGGAACTGGAGACCGGATCTGCTGATCCTGGATGATATTGAGAATGATGAAAATGTCCGGACACCGGAGCAAAGAGCAAAGTTGGATAGCTGGTTTAAAAAAGCGGTTTCTAAGGCCGGTGATGATTATACAGATATTGTCTACATCGGAACCCTGCTCCATTATGACAGCTTATTAGCAAATACTCTTAAAAACCCTGGATACAAGGCGATTAAGTACCGGGCAGTTATATCATTTTCGCCGGAGGCAGACCTATGGCAGGAGTGGGAAAATATCTTCACTGACCTGTCTGATGAAGACCATGAGGAAAATGCGCGAAAGTTCTTTGAGGCACACCGGGAAAAGATGCTGGCCGGGACAGAAGTTCTCTGGGAGGAAAAGCTTTCTTACTATGACCTGATGGTCATGAAGGTGACAGAGGGTGAGGCCTCCTTTAACTCTGAGGAACAGAATGAACCGATCAACCCGGAAGACTGTGTTTTCAACGAGGAATGGTTCGACTACTACAACGAAGCAGAAATGGACTTCAAGGACAAGGATTTTCAGTTCTTTGGCTTTGTCGATCCTTCCCTTGGAAAAACCAAGAAAAGCGACTTTTCTGCGATCATCACACTGGCGAAAAGCAAGGTTACTGGTTACATGTATGTACTGGATGCGGATATTGAACGGAGGCACCCGGATCGTATCATCACGGATATCCTGGAGAAAGAACGCTGGCTGAAGCGCGATTTTGGACGGGGCTATAAAAAGTTCGGTGCCGAGACTGTACAGTTCCAGTGGTTTTTAAAAGAGGAACTGGCCAAGGCATCCGCCAGGGCCGGTCTGTATCTCCCGATTGAGGAAGTACCGCAGACCAGCGATAAGACCATGAGAATTCAGACCATGCAGCCAGATGTAAAGAACCACTATATCAAATTCAACAAAAAGCATAAACGGCTCCTGGAACAGATGTTCCACTTTCCGATGGGCGCTCACGATGATGGCCCGGATGCCCTGGAAGGCTGCCGGACAATCGCCAAGAAAAGCAAGCGGTTCCGGATCATGGACAGGAGAGCGGCTGGATTGTAAAGGAGGCGGTATATTATGCCGGTTATTTATATGGACAGGGCTTCTGCAGAAAGCCTGACAGAAAAAGATATTCGGGAGATCATAGATGAAAACCTGATGGATCTGAAATATGGGATGTTGACTGATTACTACGTGGGGCAGCACCGAATTCTTTCAGAGACCAAGAAAGACAGTACAGCACCGAACAACCGTCTGGTTAATAACATGGCGAAGTACATCACGGATACGGCAACCAGTTATTTTGTTGGGCAGCCGGTTGTCTATAACTCCCAGGATGATGCTTATCTGCAGACGGTGCAGGATATTTTTGATTATAACGATGAGCAGGATCATAACATGGAGCTGGCTAAACAGTGCAGCATCTGTGGGAGCTGCTTTGAAATGCTATATCTTGATGAGGACGCGCAGATCCGTTTTGCAAAGGTGGCACCGTCTGATCTGATTATGATTTATGAGAGTGACAGCGGCCATGCCCAGCCTATGGCGGCGATCAGGAGCGTCCGGTCTGTCGATAAAGATAAGAATGTGATCTTGAAGGTGGAGTTCTGGAATGCGTACCAGGTTCTCCGGTTCCGGTCATTCAATAACGGGTACTTGAACCTGGAGGCGATTGAAGATCATTACTGGCAGGATGTCCCCTTTGTGGAGTACATCAATAATGAGGAGCGCCGGGGAGATTTTGAGGGCGTTATCACGGAGATTGATGCCTACAATAAGGCCCAGAGCAATACGGCGAATTACTTCCAGTACAACGATGATGCTATTTTAAAGATCCTGAAGCTGGGAGATGTGAGCAGTGATGATGTTCGGGACATGAAGGAAAAGGGTGCGATCATTCTGGATGATGGAGGAGATGTCCAGTGGCTGCTGAAGCAGGTGGATGATACCGCAATGGAGAATTTTAAGAACCGGCTGCGGGAGGATATCCATACCATGTCCCATGTTCCACATTTGTGTGATGAGTCGTTTGGCGGGAACCTTTCTGGAGTAGCAATCGCTTATAAGCTCTGGGGCTTGGAACAGTTATGTGCCATGAAAGAGCGGAAGTTCAAAAAGGGGCTGCAGCGCCGGATCGAGCTGATTACCAATATCCTGAATATTAAGGGTGGCCATTATGATTATAAGGACATCACTCCGAAATTCCGCAGGAACAAACCGGAAAACAATCTGGAACTGACACAGATCGCAACGCAGCTCTCCGGACTGCTTTCCACGGAGTCAAGGCTGCAGATGCTGCCATGGGTGGAAAACGTCCATGATGAGATGGAAAAGCTGGAGGAAGAAAAAACCAAGGATGTTGACGAATTCGGCACCTATGAGAATTTTGCCAAAGCATTTGAGAGCCAGCAGAACGGCATGACTGCCGGAAAGGCTGCGGAGGGCGTAGATGAGTCAGAAAGAACGGAATGAATGGATTGAACGGGCCAAGGAAAGGGTTCTGAGAAATGCCAAGGAAACCGACACCTATGCCAGGGATATCATGGACCTTTATGATGAGACGGCCAACCAACTGGAAAATGAGATCAATGCCATGTTCCAGAAGTATGCCCAGGATAACAAACTGGATAACGCGGAAGCGGAAAAGCTCCTGTCCGGCGAGGAATACAGCCGCTGGAGAAAGAGCATGGATAAGTATGTGGCTGAGGCCCAGACGGATTCCAGGACGCTGCTGGAGTTAAATACGCTGTCTGCCAAGTCCAGGATCAGCAGAAAAGAGCAGCTTCTTTCGCAGATTTATCTGCAGATGATAAACCTGGCCGGGGATACAGAAACAAAGCTGACAGATCTTCTTGGCGATATGTTTAAAACCAATTATTACCGTAGCTGCTATGATATTCAGAGCATCATGGGAGTAGGCTTTACGGTGGCGAAGGTTGATGAGAAGATGCTGAAGCGTATTCTGGAGTTTCCGTGGTCAGGCAAAAATTATTCCCAGGCGCTGTGGGAGGATACGGATAAGCTGGCGGCTCTTGCCAGAAGGGAACTGACCATGGGCTTCATGTCCGGGGCCAGCGTCCAGAAAATGGCAAAATCCATAGATGATGTGATGCACCGGGGGCGTAAAAATGCGGAGCGCCTGGTGAGAACAGAAAGCAGTTACTTTTCTAATCAAGGCCAGATACAGTCCTATCAGGAGCTTGGAATTGAGGAATACATTTTCTTGGGAGGTGGCTGTGAGATATGCCAGGCTTTAAATGGTCAGGCATTTAAGTTATCTGAGGCCGAGGCGGGAGTCAATCTGCCACCGATTCACCCGAACTGTAAATGTACTACCAGAGCAAAGCCACGGATTGATATGTTTGCACTGAAGGACGGCGCTAACCAATTGAAAGACAATCCAAAGTTTGAAGAATGGAAAAAACGCTATGTAAAAGAAAAGGCAAAAGAGCCTGCGGAACCGTTGACAGACGCGGAGCAACATGCTATGAATAGTTACATAAGCAGTTCTTCTTACGTTTGGAATGACAAGCTCCGCAGGGGAGAAAAACTGACGAAGCAGGAAGAACAGTACATAAAGGCAATGGATTCCGCACTTCAGAAGATGCCGAAGTATGAGGGAACGGTAAAACGGTCGCTTTCAGATTTCGGAATTCTGGATGTGGATGAGTTTGTTGAATCTTATGTTCCGGGAGAACTGAAGATCTTTAATGAGTATTTATCATCTTCAACCGAGGTATATGATGATAGTTTCCAAATACAGTATGTAATTCAGTCAAAGAATGGTCGAGATATACGAAAGTACAATTCGACAGAGAAGGAAATTCTTTTTGAGCGTGGCTCATCATTTATTGTTACCAGAGTTGATGGACATACAATCTACATGGAGGAGTTGTAATGGAAAAGAAACCATATTCTGATAGACGGTGGTGGGAAGCACCAAAGGCATTTGACAGCGCCTGTAACTCATGCACCAGATATCATGGCTATGCAAAATGTGATACATATCCGGATGGGATACCGGGAGCGGTTATAAGGCAATCGGCTCTGGGAACAAACAACTACAAAGAGGATTTTTGCAGAGATATGCAGAAAAAGAAAGCATGATGGGCACCCGAAGGGGTGCCTATTAAATTACAAAAAATTACATTTAAATGGAGCTTAAACACCTTTTAACCAGCGTTAGAGGGTGTTTTTGTTATACAAAAATTCAAGGAGGACATGAAAATGGATGGAGAAATGACCACTAGCACTCAGACAACTGAAACCGCAGCAACTACATCGGCAGGAACATCTACGGGAGCGGCGGGACAGGCCGCAGGTGCGGAAACCGGAAACCAGGAGAAAGCATCTGCCTTTAAGGAATTTCTTGACGGTCTTTTCGGTGCCAAGCAGGAGAAAAAGGAACCTGGAGCAGAAGAAAAGGCTGCTGAAAAAGGAACAGAGCCGCCTGCAGGTAAAACGGAGGAGAAATCCTTCAGCCAGGCAGATATGGATGCAGCCATTGAAAAAGCAAAGCAGGACTGGGAAGCTCAGGCAGAAGAAGCAAAGAGACAGGCCAAGTTAAGCCCGGAGGAAAAGGCTGCCGAGGAACAGAAAAAGAAAGACGAGCAGATCGCAGAACTGCAGGCGAAGCTCTTAAAGAGTGATCTGCAGAAAAAGGCAACGGCATCCCTGGAAAAAGATGGTTATCCGGTCGGCCTGGCTGAACTGCTGGATTATACCAGTGAGGAGGCCATGGAAAAGAGTCTGTCAAAATTAACAGATACCTTCAAGGGAAGCCTTCAGGCAGCGGTGGAATCCAGACTTCGCGGAAAGACTCCGGCGGGCCTTGGCAATGCGGCAAGCGCAGAAAATATGTTAAGAGATCAGATTGCAAGAAACATCAGAGGATTATAAGGAGGATATGAGACATGAGCGTAAATACAATTCAGACAGCAGCGGTCATTCAGAGTGAACTGGATAAGACCGCAGTAGAGCAGGCTACTTCCGGATGGATGGAAGTCAATTCCAGCCTGGTGAAATATAACGGAGGATCAGAGGTCAAGATCCCGGAGCTTTCCATGGACGGCCTGGCTGATTATGATCGACAGAACGGTTTTGTAGCCGGTGGAGTAAACTTCAAGTACCAGACCAAAACAATGACCCAGGACAGAGGACGTTCCTTCAGCTTTGATGAGAATGCCGTAGATGAGACCAACTTTGCACTGACTGCGGCTACTGTAATGGGAGAATTCCAGAGAACCAAAGTGATCCCGGAGATTGATGCTTACCGTTACAGCACGATCGCGGCGGCCTGCATCAAGGCAAAGACAGCATCTGGCGGATATGTACCGGCGGAGGATACCATTCTGCAGAAACTTTACTACGACATTGCAACGGTTCAGGAAATCGTTGGAGATAATACTCCGCTGGTAATTACCATCAGCCGCATGGTGGCAGCGATCCTCTCCATGAGTGATAAGCTGTCCAAAAAACTGGATGTAACAGATTTTAAGCAGGGAGATGTAAGCTTTAAGGTTAGGAGCCTGGATGGACAGCATCCACTGATTTCGGTTGGTTCAGAGAGAATGAAGACTGAATATCTGTTCAAAGATGGAAAAACCAGCGGACAGGAAGATGGTGGATTTGCAGCAACGGCATCCAGCAAGAACATTAACTGGATCATCACACCGAGAAAAGCCCCTGTTGCGGTGTCTAAGACAGATAAGATGAGAATCTTTGATCCGGAGACAAACCAGAAGGCAAGAGCTTACGCGATGGATTACCGCAAGTACCATGATATCTGGATTCCGGATCAGCAGATCAAGACCTGCTTTACCAACGTAAAGGAAGAACTGTCATAGGAGGAGATACGGGATGATTACTTTAAGACGTGACAATGTAGTAAAACAGACAGAGTCTGAAGTTGTAGCGCTGGCATTGGAAAGCCAGGGATTTGTCAGAGAAGGGGCCGCAAAGAAAGCGACTCTGGAAAACGAAGCACCTGCAGCGGAAAAGGAACTGAAGGAGGAACTGGCGGCGGCCAGAAGCCAGAACGCTGCGCTGAAACAGGAACTGGACGGTGCGAAAGACCAGCTTGAGGTGGCCCTGAAAGAAAATGCCACTCTGAAACAGGAACTGGACGGCACGAAAGATCAGCTTGAAGTGGCCCTGAAACAGAACCAGGAAACTGCTGAGAAAAGCCAGACAGCAAGGAAAAAGTAGGAGGGACTGCATGGCAAGTGAACAGGAAAACAGGATTGTAGCCGAAGTCATGGATAACATGAAAATGGCAGAAACGGAAGAAAGCTCCGCAAGGAGATATGTGCGCCGGGCGGTAGATAAGATCCTGATTTACTGCTGCAGAGAAGATCTTCCGGAACGCCTGGAAGGAACTGCAGCCCAGATTGCCGAGGATATGTTAAAGGCAGATCTGCTGGTCTCCACAGGAAAAGAAACATCATCCGTCACCCGTGGAGACACAACGATTTCTTACCGCGATCCAAGCGCTTCCAGGAGCGCCACGGTGGACTTCATGAAGAATTATGAGACATCCTTAAACCACTATAAGAAAATGCGCTTGCCAAAGGATAACCATGCAGGAAGCTGATATTCTGGCAGAGACCTACTGGGATACAGTGACCGTTTACCGACCTTTTAAAGATACTTTACCATCTGGTGAAAGTGTTTTTAAAAGCGGTACGGAAGGGAAGATGATGTATCAGGATGTTCCATGTGCGCTATCTTCCCACAGCGGCGGAGCGTTGGCCCAGAGCAGCTCCACGGCATCTGTAGATACTTCCTACAGCCTTTTTGTAAGGCCGGAGATCGACATCCTGGAAAATGATTTCCTGGTAATTTCCCGGCTTGGAAAAGTTATAGAAGCTCTGGCTGGAGCTGCTGAACGGCAGCCGTCCCACAATAATGTTCCAGTTCGTCTGGATGATCCGGTGGTCTGATGAGTACCGAATATACCTTTGACGGATTGGATGAGTGGGAAAAGAACCTGGCCCAGGTTATAGATCAGCAATATCCGGAAGAATTTAAGCAAATGGTCATTGACATTGCGGAGCGGACACTTGGAAGAGCAAAAGAACTGACTCCGGTTCAGACTGGACATTTGCGGAATGCCTGGAACTTGGGAACTATCGAAAAACGGGGAGACACTTACTATATTGAGATTTACAACAATGTGGAATATGCGGAGCCTGTGGAGTATGGGCATCGCATGAAGGGCGGCGGCTTTAAAAAAGGCGCTCATATGTTGGAGGTGTCTCTGCAGGAAATGGATCGGAAGCTTCCAGATTACCTGCGGGCCTGGTTGACTGATTTTTTAAATACGCATGATTTGGTTTAAGGAGAAATGATGGAAAATCCAGTATTGCAGATAAAAGACGCGCTGATCTGGGCCTTAAAGAAGATAGATCCGGACACAGATGTCTTTTTTGAAGAGATCAAAAGTACAGACCCGGCCCATGGAGTGGAACAGCCTAAAACCTGGTATTTTGTGGATTTGAAGCCAGGAAGTCCTGTAACTGTGGATGGAATTTACACGGACATGAGCGTCATGGTGGATGTTACCTATCATGAGAAGGGCGAAAGCAATAATGCTTATCTCATTAAAGCTGCTGAAATTGACGCAGCCATTCGTCCGGTGCTTTCGTTTGGTGATAGGAAGATCACCATCGGGAATGCGGACATCAATGTAGTGGATCACGTTCTCCACTACATTTTTACTATCAATTTCCGGCACTCCGAAGAACAGAAGGTTGCAAATGACCGGATGGAGGAGCTGGGAGTATCACTGAAAAAGGAGAGTGAGTAAACATGGGCCTGGGATTACCGAATTTTAACTTTATCTTCCAGTCCAAGGGTATCAGTGCCATTGAGCGCAGTGCCAGAGGAATTGTGGCGGTTATTTTGAACGATGACACGGAAGGTGAAGAACAGAATGTTTACAACAAAGTGGATGATGTGGATTTCACTCAGTGGACGGAGGATAACTACAATTATCTGAAGCTGATCTATGAGGGGGCACCTTCAAAAGTGATCGCCATGAGAGTGGCCACCAATGTAGAAAGCTACAACGCGGTTCTGAAGAAGTTAAAGGACTTAAAATGGAATTATCTGTGCATACCTGGAATTAAGGCGGCAGATACCACGATGATCGGAGCCTGGATCAAGCAGTACCGCAATGATGAAAAGAAGACCTTCAAGGTGATTCTTCCCCATTATGCGGGAGATCATGAGGGAATTATCAACTTTACCACAGAGAACATTACTTCGTCTGTTACCGGGAAAAAGCATACTGCAGCGGAATACTGTGCGCGGATCGCAGGAATCCTTGCTGGACTGTCTCTTTCCAGAAGCAGTACCTTTTATGTTCTGAACGATGTTTCTTCGGCAGAAGTGCCGGATGATCCGAATGAGCGGATCGATGCAGGCGAACTGATCCTTACCTTTGATGGCAGCCAGTATAAGATTGGGCGCGGTGTGAACAGCCTGACTTCCTTTACTGCCACCAAAACGGAAGATTTTCGGAAGATCAAGATCGTGGAGGGCATGGATCTCTACATGGATGATATCCGGGATACATTTGAAAAGTATTATGTGGGCAAAGTCATCAATGACTATGACAACAAGCAGATGTTTGTGGCAGCCATCAGCTCTTACCATAAGGAGCTTCTTGGGGATGTCCTGGATCGCAGTTATGACAATACCGTATCTGTAGATGTAGATGCCCAGAGAAATTATCTGGAAGGACGGGGCACCGACACATCAGAAATGGATGATACGGCGGTGGCTGAAGCAAATACAGGAAGTAAGGTCTTTGTGACCAGTAACGTGAAATTTGTGGATGCCATGGAAGATCTGAAAATGACAGTAAACATGTAAGGAGGGAATGACAATGGCAGAGAGTATCAGAGGCAACAAAACTCTTTCCGGTACCTGGGGAGAGCTTTGGATTGATGGAGAGAAAATCTTTGAATTTTCTAAGATCGAGTTAAAGGTAACAGCCAATCGTGAAGATGTCCAGATCGGTATTGATGTGGACTCTAAGATTACCGGGTTAAAGGGCGAAGGCTCCTATACCGTAAAAAAAGTTTATACCAGGGCAAAAGCAATCCTGGAAAGCTGGAAGAAAGGCAAGGATGTGCGCTGCCAGATTATTGCAAAGCTGAAAGATCCAGATGCCGTGAATGGGCAGACAGAGCGCTGGTCAGCTAACAATGTATGGCACAATGAACTTCCGGTGGTCAACTGGGAAAAAGGCGGAATTGTCGAGGAAGAAACCAGCATCGGCTTCACACCGTCTGATCTGCAGAATCTGGATCAGATTGCAGCATAAGAGGAGGAAACAGTCATGGATAAAGATAAGAGCGAGGTATTTAAGAGTTTTACTAACAAGGCGATCAAGCGCTTTCAGGAGAAAAAGGTCAGAAAATACCGCACATTACATATTCCGAGCCTGGATGAAAATATTAAAATCCGCAACCTGGATTATCCGGAAATCGTAGAGTGTACGGAAATCGAAGATGAAAACGATCCGAATGCGGCAGATAAATATACGATTTATCTGGCCGTTGTGGAACCGAACTTAAAAGAAGTCGCACAGGAGATGATGAATCAGGGGCTGATCCAGACATATCCGGAAGTGGTGAATATCTTTGAAATGAGCGAGATAACAGAAATCGCTACAGAGATCATGAAGCTTTCCGGTGTACTCGGAAATAAGAAGGTCACTGTGGTTGAAGAATTAAAAAACTCATAAGCCGAGACGGAGAAACCTATTTCCTGCACTTTTATCTGCAGAAGGGAATCACACCTGAATATATCCTGAATCTGAGCCTGGAGGAAAGGCTCTTTTATTTTGCTTCCATGGAGACGGCCATAGAGGAAAGAAGAAAGCTGTTTGCTTTTGAAGGGAACGGGGGTGCAAGTGACAAATGAGTGTGATAGGAAGTATCAGCATTAAGGATAATGTCACGGCAACTCTCCGGATCATAAAGAAAGAACAAACTTCTTTCCGGGAGGATGTTAAGAAAACCCGTGAGGAGATGGAGAAAACCTGGAAGGAAAAGTACCAGGCAAAGCTGGATGCAACTCCGGCAACCAAGGCACTGAATAGCTTGAAGTCCAAAATGGAACCGCTCCGGAAAAAAGTAGTGACGGCCATGGCTGTAAAGGACATGGCCACAACGAAAGTTAAAGCGGTAGAAAGCCGTGTAAAAGATCTTGGGAAAAAGGTTGCCGAGCCGGTAGTGAAGATCAAGGATGCTACCGGCAAAGGAATTTCTGCTATCAGCGGAAAAATGAAAGAACTGGGAACCAAGGTTGTTATACCGGTTGCAATCGCAGCGGCCACGGCCACTACTGCAGTGGTGGGAGCATCAGTAAGCGAAGGTGCGAAGCTGGAGCAGAGCCGTGGCGGTGTCGAGACCTTATTCAAGGATGATGCGGATACAGTCAAAGCGAATGCGGACAAAGCCTTTGAAACAGCGGGATTATCAGCAAATGATTATATGGAGCAGGTCACCAGCTTTTCAGCTTCGCTGCTGAACAGTTTAAAGGGTGATACGGCAAAAGCGGCCACAGTGGCGGATCAGGCCATGGTGGATATGGCAGATAACGCGAATAAATTCGGTACCGACATAGGCTCTATCCAGAACGCTTATCAGGGCTTTGCCAAGCAGAACTACACCATGCTGGATAACCTGAAACTTGGTTACGGTGGTACGAAGTCGGAAATGGAGCGTCTGTTAAAGGATGCTGGGAAAATTTCTGGAGTTAAGTATAACCTGGATAATCTGGCGGATGTGTATAACGCGATCCATGTGATCCAGGAAAAACTGGATGTTACAGGAACCACAGCGAGAGAAGCATCGACCACATTCAGCGGATCTTTCGGAGCCATGAAGTCCGCAGTTAAAAATCTGCTTGGCTTTATGGCGAGTGGCGGTGATGTAGAAGGCGCTATGGGCTCTGTAGTGGAGACGGCCAGCACGTTCCTGTTCAAGAATGCGGTTCCGATGGTTGGACGAGTCGTAAAAGCGCTTCCTGGAGCTGTGAAAACAGGTATAAAGGCGGCTGCTCCGAAGATTAAAGAATCTGGTGGAGAAATCGTCAAGGGTCTGAAAGACGGAATTGTGAGCGCACTGCCATCTTCTATGAGCGGCGCAGTCAACCAGGCGTTTGATGGTATCGGAAACCTGGGTTCCAAGTTTTCAGCGGCTATACCGGAACTTGTATCTTTCGGAAAGAGCATAACAAATTCCCTTGGTCAGGCTGCAGTAGCCAGTGCCCCAGCAATTGGAAGCATTGTGAACACTGTTTCAACTATGCTTCCAGTAATACTCCCGGTGATTTCAAGTGTGGTTTCTGGTATCAGTGGCCTGATCTCTCAGGCATCGCCGGTTATCGCGGGGCTGGTGTCGGCTATCGGTGTGGCTGTTGTGGCGCTTGCCCCTGTTTTCAGTACAATATTCGATGGCATTGGTGAGAAAGTAAGTTCTGTGATCGGCTTCATCGGAGAGCGGATGGGCTTCATCCAGGAAGTTATCGCAGTAGCTGGCCCGGCAATCGGTTCTGTATTGACCACAGCCTGGAGCGTGATCTCACCTATTATGGATTTGTGCATTAGTGTATTCGAGCTTGTCTTCAGCGTGGTACAGCGCGTATTCCCAGGAATTCAGAGTATCTTGGAGAGCGTCTGGAGCGTGGTTCAGCCTATCGTGGAAGGAATCGGCTCAGCTATCGGTAAGGTGGCGGACTGGATCAGCAGCACAGGAGCCAAGATTGCAGGCTCTGGAGGCAGCAGATCAGGAAACGTTGGAAAGAATGCGGCTGGAGACAACAACTGGCGTGGTGGACTTACTTGGGTAGGTGAGGAAGGCCCAGAACTTGTAAATCTGCCGAGAGGTTCCAGGATACTTCCAAACAAGGAAAGTGTGTCTCTGACCAGCAATGCATTCGGTGGCGTAGTGCAGGGAAGCATGGCAGCATCCTCCGGAAACGGCGGAGGAATGTCCTCTGTTATCGGCATTTTAACAAATATTGACCAGCATCTTTCGGCTCTGATCGACCGGATCAGGGAAAGCAGGGGCGGCATGGAGGTACCGGGCAGCACTTCGTCCGGTGGCGCAAGAGGATTCCTCGGAAGCATCACAGTCCAGATTGCCAAACTTGCAGATACCATCAATGTCCGGTCAGAGGATGATATTGATGAGATGGCTGATAAAGTAGCAAAGAAATTTGTAGAAGTAATTGTAAATATGGGATAGGAGGGAGCTTATGAAAGAGAGGATCATTGAACTAAGCGTGGATAATCGGAGCGAAGTCATCGAGCTCCCGATTAACCCTAAAACGGTGGAATTTACGTCAAAACAGTTAAATCAGACGATAACTTTGTTGGAAATGGGAGAAGTCAATCTGGCAGGAGACCGTGGGCTGAAGCGCACAAAGTTTTCCAGCTTTTTCCCGTCAGAGAATTCTCCGTTCAGTGACTTGGCCGAAGATACACCGAAAGGTTACATCACCATGCTGGATGAGTGGAAAACATCGAAAAAGGTAGTTCGCGTTATTGTAACGGACATGGATATCAATCTGGCAATGCTGATGGATGAACTGAATTATTCTGTAAATGAAGGGGACGAGGATATTTATTATACCATGTCTTTTTCAGAGTACGTTACTTTGAACGTCCCAACGGTAAATATAATGCCAAAAGTCAGAGACAATGGCCTTACAGATCGGCCCAATACCAGCGCAGGTGGAAGCCATACGGTGGTTAGCGGAGATACTTTGTGGGGAATTGCAAAGAAATATTATGGGAATGGGGCACAGTATACGAAGATATATGGTGCAAATAGCGGAACGATTGAAGCGGCAGCCAAGAGCCATGGAAAAAGCAGTTCCGGGAACGGGCATTGGATTTATCCGGGTACTGTGCTTTCGATTCCTGCATAAAGGCGGTGGAAGGAATGAAATTACTGACAGGAGGAAAGGATATCAGCCAGCTAATTGAAAAGATCACTTGGTCTGGTGATACTTCCCAGGTGTCCAGAAAAATCAATTTCACTATCGCACAGAACAAAAAAGATACTCTATTCCCGAATGTGTCCATTGACATTGGGGATGAAATTATCATGCAGGATAATGAAGGAAATAATATTTTCGGCGGGATTATATTTGATGCGGATAAAAAAGGCAGCTCTAAAACTGTAAGTTATCTGGCATATGATCTTTTGTTTTACGTGAACCAGTCTGATGTGAATATGGTCTTTTCTGGGACACCAGAAAGTATTGTCACACAGATCTGCCAGAAACTGGATATTCCCTGCGGAGAACTGGCTCCGACCAATGGAGTTGTAGTGAAATCACCGTGTTTTGGAAAAAAGGCATATAAGGCAATCATGATGGCCTATACAGTAGCAGCCAGAAAGAATGGTACAAAATACATTCCTCTGATTAAAAATATCAATCAGCTTTGTGTGATTGAAAAGGGGACGTTGTGTGGAGCTGTGATGACCGGAGATTACAACCTAATTGATACAGAGTATAAAAGCACTCTGCAGAACCTGGTAAACCGTGTAATTATCACCAACAGTAAAGGAAATCAGATCAAGGTGATAGAGGATGCAGAGTCCATTCAAAAATATGGCCTGGTTCAGAAAGTTATGAAACAGAGCGATAAAGAAGATATTTCAGCAGAAGCACAAAAAGCACTGGTTTCTGTAGAAAATTCTGGATCTGTATCTGGAGTACCGAATGATTTCAGGGCGGTCTCTGGCTATTCCATTATTGTCCAGGATGAAGTTTCTGGACTGTATGGACAGTTTTACATAGAAAGCGATACTCATACCTTTACCAATGGAAAAGCGCAAATGGATCTTACCCTGGCTTTTGAAAATCTGATGGATGAGGAGGAAATCGAGAAGGACACAAACAATAAGAAAAGTAAGTAGGAGGGACTGACATGACAGATCATAACATCGTGCGAATGGTTCACGCAATTGAAGAACGTATATCCGGTGGCGGAGCTGCGGATATAAACTCCGGTGGCGGGGTTCAGGCAAGCGTAGATGGAACATTCCTGGCTGATGTGATCAGTGTGAAGCCTTTGTCTATTCAACTGCAGGGGCAGACAGTATCTGCTGGCATTTACATCAATCCGGCCTTGACGGTAGCGGCATCGGATGGCGGTGATGAGATTTTAAAGCCCTTTGAAACACCGTTTGAACCGGCTGCAGCATATGAATTTTTGAAAGAATTCCATGAAAAATATGTAATCAAGAAAGGTGATACGGTGGTGGTTGTCATGACAGGAAGCGGCTTTTATATAGCTGGAAGGGCGGTGGCAGGATGAGCATTTTTCCATTTATTGATGCGTCTGGGGTTACAGATACGAAAAAAGTAACTGATTTACCATTACTGAAAGAATATGCGTATGATTATGCGAGAAATGAACTGCTTCTGGATGAAAATGGCTGCACTTATCTGGTGGAAGGAAATGCTGCACTCCGGATCTGGATATTTAAGACACTTACAACAGCCCGGTTCCGACACGTAGCTTATTCTCCGGCCTTCGGAGAAGAATATGAGGATCAGCTCATTGGACACTCCATGAACGGAGAAATAGTAAAGTCAGAAATGAAGCGTTATATTACCGAAGCGTTAATGGTAAATCCATATATCAAGAAACTGGAAAATTTTAATTTTGAGACCAGTAGCTGGGGGATGAAAGTAACATTTGACTGTACCAGCATTTATGGGAAAGAAACGGTACCGATCCGAATGGAAGGGGTGAATGTATAAATGGATTTTACGGCAGATGGAATTCTGGCCAGGATGAAAGGAAGCCTCAAAAATGAAGATTCCAGGATAGAGGGAAGCTTTACAATGGATAACCTGCAGGCGGTATCTGAAGAACTGGCCCGATTTAATGCGATGCTCATTGCTCCCCTGCAGGATGAACTGGCTGCTCAAGGAAGTGACATGGGAACCAGTGGAAATGAAAAACATTATGTGAAATGGGCCAAGGAAGCAACCAATGCCCAGGGCAAAAGGGTGGCGGGAAATGCAAAAGTTTCCAGTCCAAGAGACGGAACAGGAAACGTATATATCGCCATTGTTTCCACAACGGCCCAGGCACCTACGGAAGAAGAAATCCGGATTGTGCAGGAGTATATCAATACGAAGCGGCCTGTGGGGGCTAACCCGGTGGTATCTGCAGCGGAGAGTATTGATGTAACCATTGTATGCGAGATTCACAAAACAGCCGGATACACGGAGGAAACGGTTAAAAGCCAGATTCAGACAGATGTTCAGGCACATTTTCTGGAAATTGCTTTCCAGAGCGGAGTGATCTCCCTGAACTTCTTTAAAGTCAGCAATATCATCAGCGCGGTGAGTGGTGTCTCCGAGGTGGTGGACTTAACAATAAATGGAAAAAAGGATTCTATCACGGCAGATTATAACAAATTCTTTTCTCTGAAGGGAGTGATTATCAGTGTCACTGAATAGTGAACAGATGCTTCCGGCCAGAGTGCGAAAGATGAGGCAAATGGAAGACCTTCTGAATGTGGAAGATATAATCCTGGCTGAGATAGAAAGAATTATTGATGAAATGTATGGGGCGGCGGCGCTACTCCATGAGGAGCTGGTCAATGAGGCTTGGTTGAAGGAAAAACTGGATGCCCGAACAGGAGCTGATACAACAGTAGAGGCAGATGCGGACAAGCTCCTGGCAACGATAACGCTGGATGTAAGCAAAATTGTGGGTGTTGATATGAAAGACATCCGGGTATTTTTGGACAAATGGCTGCCAGCACATTTAAGATATCGTGTGATTTTACTGATAGAGAGTGGCTATATTAGCCCGGAAAAATATACCGTGACAGGAATGGCACTGGGTTATGAAGCGCAGTTTTGGCCGGTTCGGACATTGAATGGAGCCTGGTTGCTGGACGGTACATACAATCTTGATGCAGTCCGTAAGGCAGATGAATACGGCTTAACCTATGAAATTGGAGAAATAGAACTTCATGAGGATTTCACGGAGGCAGCCAGATTTATGACAGCAATCTGCCAAGATGAGAACACTGTCGGCATGGTATCCATGGGCTTTGAATCCCAGTTCTGGCAAGTTCCAACACTAAACGGTGCGTGGAAATTAGATGGTTCTGTTCTTCTTGAAATTCTGAGACACCCACATGAGTACGGACAACACTTTGACTTTGGAATGATAGAAAATAAAGAGGAAAATGACTATCGTGTTCGGCTGGATAAGGATTTATGGTTCCTGGATGGCAGCCAGAATTTGAACGGAAAGAGAATATTGGACGCTGAGAGGCGTGAGGAGGAATTGACATGACACAGAATCAGATCATCACAGTGACAGCAAGAAAAAATATGGTTAGAGCCAGGGCCGGAGAGATCCAGCTCCCGAAAATCGTGGGTTTTGTTTTCGGTGATGGCGGTGTGGATGAAAGCGGGAACATTATTCCTCTTTCGGAAACAGACAGCACCCTCGGAAATGAACTTCTCAGAAAGAAGTATGACGGCTATACAATGGTCAGCGATACAGAATGCAAGTATGAATGTACGCTGACCGAAGAGGAGCTGGCGGGCAAAGAGATCAGCGAGATCGGCTTGTATGATGCTAATGGTGATATCGTTAATATTAAGCGGTTTTCAGCTAAAGGCAAGGATGCGGATCTTGCGATGACCTTCTGGATTAAGGACACGTTTTAAGGGAGGAACACAATGGCTAACTTACCAATCAAGAACAATCCTACATTGAACCTCCAGATGGAGGCTCTTACAACATCAACTCCTGCACATGCAGACCGGTTTAACGAACGCTATCAGCAGTTACTTGAAAATGACAAGGCACTGCAGGTGGATGCCAAAATTTATGAGGATGACAAAAACGGAGCGAAGATCCGTCTGGGGATGGAAAATGGTCATCTTTATTATGTTCAGCTTCCTTCGGAAGAAGCTGATGGCACTGGAGAATAACGGATTCCGTTATATGATAACGGGATACGTTATAAAATAACAAAATAAGCAAAAATATGACGCATCGTGTTATATTATGCTGGAAATGAGGGAAAAAATGACGGAAAATAAGGTTTTTATTGCGGAGCAGGAAACCCTTTTGGAAGTGAAGGAGCAGACAGAGAAGCTGATCCGGAACCTGATCCCGACTGACGCACCGATCTATGGAATGGTTATTCACGAAGCATCAGATCTGAATCCAGCTACCCGTGTAGAATACTTGGGCGCTAACAAGGACTTTAAGCCTATGTCCATGAATATGGCTACTCATGCCATGGATTATGGCTCCTGGGCGGATTGGAGCTGGTTAAAAGCGAATGTGCCGGTTATGTGTGGGTGGGATGGAGAAATCAAATATTATCTGAATCCGGATGATTATACGAAGAAAGCAGACGGAACAGCTTCAGATGTATCAAATGCAAATTTTGCAGGAAATGCAATGGCGGTCATTAAGAAGATCTACAAAAAGGAATATAAGGTCGGTTCAGATCGTTATGTATACTTCTGCGAGCGGCAGGTTGATCCGGATTTCCAGCCGGTTGGTTTTAATGTCAAAGGAAAAGTTAGGGACTACATGCTCATTCCCATGTTCTATGGCTCTATTGATGGAAACGGAAGGATGAGAAGCATTGCAGGTCAGTGGAGCTGCCTGACTGCTTCAGGAAGCTCTTCTGATAATTCATCAGGAACCGCAATAGGCACTACAGAGCAGAACACAGCGATTTTGAAAACGAGTGCAAGCGGGTTATTCTTCGGCGGCCCGCTTACAAATACGTTAGCAGATATTTGTGTAATGCTTACGCGAAGCACAGATTCACAAAGTTCTTTTGGAAGCGGAATGTGCTCCAGCTATGTAGAGGATAAAGCCCAGCATTATGGAACTCAGATCAACAAGGTAGTTGGAGGCGGCCGGTTTTATGGATCAGATGATAATAAGTCTTTCAATAAGATTTTTCATAGCGCTGTTCTGGGCAGTTATATGCTTTGGCAGCGTGATCCGTATATGGTCGCGGTCAATGGAAGAATTAAGGTATCTACAGATTATACCTACAATCTGAGTGGAGACGGGTATCTGGATACAGGCTGCAACGTGACAGCAAACCATTACAATGCGACCATGCACGTAGTCAAAGGTTTTGGAGCGATTCCGTCAGAGGAAATTGAGGGAACTTCGGCAACTGGCTATTGTGATCATACTTGGGTAAACGCCACAATCACGGCGGTTTCGCTACGGTTCGGCCATTGCCTTGACGGTCTTGCTGACGGCCTCTGGGCCCGCACGCTGCTCAATGTGGCTGCTGACGCCTGGTGGTTCTTCGGCGCGTCCTTACTTCTTCCAGCACCTGCAGCAGCGTGAGCTGCTGTTAGGGGGTATGGGGGTCTTCCCCCATAAAGAAAATAGGGGGTTCGGGGGATTTCCCCCGATGCCCTTGCAGGGAATAAACGAATTTTAGGGGTTACCGGAACACCCTTTCCGGCGGTTTCGCTACGGTTCGGCAATTGCAATGACGGTCTTAATGACGGCCTCTGGGCCCGCACACTGAACAATGTGGCTGCTAACGCCTGGTGGAACTACGGCGCGTCCTTTTTCTATCAATTTTAGAACGACAACCAAAATGTTCCCGGTAATCCTACACCGCAGACGATTGAAACATCGTTATATCCGCCCTTATGGGTTTTGGTGAGTGGAAATAGTTCCGGTCAGGAGCTGCAAGTAGCAGGAAATGTCCGAAAGCGGCGAGGAGATAGAAGATCATGCGTATATTGAAATACGATATTGAAAAGGTGACCGGGATTCCCTGGAAGAAAAAGAAAAGTTATAGATACCTGTATCGGCTGGCCTGCCGGGAAGATGTGATTAAAAAGGCTTTTAAAAGTATGAGAAAAGGGAAAACCAAGAGAAAAGACTTTCAAATGGCGGAGGAAAATCTGGATGCCTGGGTTAAGAAAATCCAGGAAATTATCCTGAATACGAAACCGGATGGATGGCAGACTGATCCCCAAAAACGATTTAAGCCAGTAAAGCATAACCCGGTAATTATTAAAGAGTTTGGAAAGACGAGGGTTGTTTATGTACCGACTATGGTGGAACTCTGGATTCAGCATGTTATTGTAATGATCCTGGAGCCGATCATAGCGGGAAGCAGTTATCCGATGAGCTTCTCATCGTTTCCCGGAAGGGGTTCCCTGAAGGGGCAGCGAGCTATCAGACGTTGGATCGAAAGTGGAAAGGGAATCAGGAACTTTGCACAGGCAGATATCCGACATTTTTATAGCCATATTCAGTATAAAATTGTTCGGAAAAAATTAGAGCGTAGAGTTAAAGATAACTTTTTCCTACATCTGATTGATGTCTGCATGACATATTTTCCTAAAGAAATGCCTTTAGGTTTCTATCTTTCTCAATGGCTTGCGAATTTCATGCTCCAGGAACTGGATTATGACATTAAATGTAAGCTGAAAATAGCACATCATGTCCGGTATATGGATAATTATACGCTGGCTGATGATAACAAAAAGAAGCTGCACCAGGCACTGCTTTACATTCGGCAGGTGCTTGGAAAGATGAGACTACGCATGAAGAGTGACTGGCAGGTGTTCCGATTTGAATACACCAAGAAAAATGGGAAGAAAACGGGGCGCTGCGTGTCGGCCATGGGCTGGCTGTTTTACCGGTCAAAAGTGTTGATCCGGAAGCGCATATTACTTCATGTAGAGCGCATAGCCCGAAAATTGCATAAAAAGGAAGAAAACGGCCAGCGGTTTCCGCTGGGGCTTTGCCGTGGTTTTGTATCGTTGCTGGGGTGGATCACACATTCAGAAACGTATGACTGGTATTTGATACATATTAAGGAATTGGTAAACGTCCGTAAAATCAAACGGATTATTTCAAAGATGACAAGGGAGGTAAATCGTCATGCAGGAATGGAAAAAGGAACTCTGCAGAGAACAGCCTGAAACCTTTCAGGAGCTTGGAAAAGGCACTTACATTCAGAGGCGCAATATCACTCCGTATGAAAGAAAAGACGGGAACGGAGAAGTTGATAAGGGTTATTCATGCGAGTACAGGATTCTTACAAAAGAAGAATATTTTTCAGCCCTGGAGCAGGAAAACAGCAATAAAAATATGCTGACTTCCATGGCCGCTCAGGCAGATATCTATGAAAAACTTATTGAAACAGAAAAAAATCAGTTAGTCATCATGCAGGCCATTGCAGATCTGTATGAAAAAGAGAATGGAGGCGTGTAATATGTTAGAACTTTATGTGACTTTAGTTAAAGCTGGAATCAGAACCATTGACAGCGTACCGGCGGCCTTCCGTGAAAAGGTGAAAGCGGCTATTGAAGCGGAAAAACAGGAATGATAGGAAGGGAGAAGAAACATGACTCTGCTTCATATTATAGACACGCTTTGCGATGTGACAACCAAGCAGGCAGATCTCCTCCGGGAGCTGGTAACAGATCTGGAACATATGAACCAGGTTTCCGAAGAAGTAAAGAATTATTATCGGGAGAAGCTGGATTCTATTGATCAAGAAATGAACGTAGCTGAATACGGCTGCAGAGAACTTCCCTATATGGATGAAGCTCACAGAGAAATAATAAGGTAAAAACAGGTGCATCGGATATTTCCGATGTGCCTTTTTAATTGGAGGAAGATCATGCAAAAAGAGAAGTGGAAAACCATGGATGTGATCCTCGTAATCCTGGCGATATTTTTACTTGTTTTTGTGATTGTGATGATTGCTATTTACATAAGAACAGGAGGAATTCCGGATACCTTATGTACCTGCGTGTTTAGTGTATGTGGCGGAGAATGCGGAGTAATGGGCTGGATCAAAACAACGAAAGACAGACACCTTTCCAGACAGTATGAACTGGAGGATAGGGAGACAGACAAAAAAGAAAGCATGGAGGAAACGGAGAATGAGTGATATTTGCTTTGAAGGTTTAAAGATTTTGGTGATGGTGGCGGTGCTGGTATTAACCAGATATGTACTTCCCTGGGTAAAAAGCAAGGCTGATTCCGAGAAGTTGAACCTGGTGGCTCAGTGGGCGTATAAAGCGGTTTTAATGGCCCAGCAGACCATGAAAGCCACTGATGGAAAAGAGAAAAAAGCCATCGTTACGCAGTTTTTAAAAGAGCTTCTTCAGGAGAAGAACATCGCACTTTCGGACACGCAGATTGAGATCCTGATTGAAGCCGCAGTAAAACAGATGAAGATTCAGGAAAATGCAGGAATTGTGATTGAAGCAACGGATGATGTGGAGGTGTAGTCAACATGGGAGTAAGAGTTGGAAGCGCAAGAAGCAATGAAAATGGTGGAGTAAATGGTGGCAAGGCGGGCGATCAGACCGGCAGAGAGGTGTCAACGCAGCTCTGGTATCTGCATTCAAAGGGCTGGATCGTTATTAGGGCGAAGGCACCTGCAGTCCGGGAGGCAATCGCTAAAAACATGGAAGCTGCCTGCCAGAATGACAATATCGGTTATTGCCAGGGCCACAGAGGAACGGCAACGGCTGCAGCGAAGCCATATGATTACGATCTTTCCAAGGTAAATACAGCCGTGGAAACAGACTGCTCTGAATTGGTACGTTGCTGTGTGCTTTATGCTGGAATTCATGTGAATAGTTTCAGCACAGCGAATGAGGTGGCAGCACTGAGGCAGACTGGCCAGTTTGATATCCTGGAAAAAGATGAGTATTGCAAAGCTTCAGACTATTTGTTACGAGGAGATATCCTGGTCACAAAGACGAAAGGCCACACTGTGGTTGTTCTGGACAATGGCTCCAAGAGCAGCCAGAATAAAAAAGTTGAAGCAGCTCAGAAAAAGGATGTATCTATCAGTGGAACCTATAAAACCACGGCAGATCTGAATTTGAGAGCGGGAGCCGGTACAACAAAAGATATTCTGGTTACAATTCCGAAGGGAGCAGCGGTCTCCTGTTATGGATATTACAGCCTGTACAACGGAAAGCCATGGTATTATGTAAAGACTACTGTGAAGGGAGTAGCTTACACGGGCTTCTGTAGCAGTGCGTATTTAAAACGTTAGATAAATGAAGGCTCTGGGAGTACGAGCTCCCGGAGCATCCTGATTTCATGCCCCTTAAAATTGAAATCAGGAGGACATAATGAATAGTTTTATTGCATGGATCGGTGGAAAGAAATTACTGAGAAAAGAGATTGTAAAAAGGTTTCCAGAAGAAGGCTTTACACGGTATGTGGAAGTTTTTGGTGGAGCTGGATGGGTTCTTTTTGAAAAAGAGCAGGGAAAAGAACTGGAGGTATTCAACGACCGCGACAGCAACTTGATAAACTTATATCGGTGCATCAAGTATCATTGCGGAGAACTGCAGAGAGAGCTGGAATGGCTGACTATATCGCGGGAACAGTTCTTTGACAGCAAGAGCCAGCTTGACAGTCAGGGACTTACGGATATCCAGAGAGCGGCGCGGTTTTTTCATATTATAAAGGTGAGCTTTGGTTCAGATCGCAGAACCTTCGGAACGAATAAAAAGAACCTTGCTAATGCTATCGAGTACCTTCCCCTCATTCAAAAGAGGCTTCAGGGTGTTGTAATCGAGAACAAGGACTTTGAAAACCTGATTCGGGTTTATGATAGACCAGGGGCACTCTTTTATCTTGATCCGCCTTATCATGGGACGGAAAAATATTATGAGGGAAGCTTCACCGAAGCGGATCATGAGCGTTTAAAAGCCGTTTTAAGCAGTATCAAAGGCCGTTTTATCTTATCTTATAATGATGATACTTACGTCAGAGAACTGTATAAGGGTTACAATATCGAAGAAATAAGCCGGAATAACAGCCTGGCGGGTAAGACGAAAACTTCGCAATTCAAGGAATTGATAATCAGGAATTACGAAAAATAACGTATTTCGTTATAATATAACAAAATGACTTTTAAAGAGTGCCCTCGTGCTAGAATAACCAGCAAAGGGGCATGGATATCATGATTAAAATTCATTTATCACGGCTTCTTGGAGAAAAAAGGTGGACGCAGAAAGATCTTGCAGAAGCCACTGGAATCCGGCCAAGTACAATCAACGAATGGTATCACGAATTCGTAACCCGTATAAACCTGGATCACGTTGACAAGATTTGTGAAGTATTAGAGTGCGATATTTCAGATCTAATTGAATATGTACCGAATCAGCACAAAATCACGGGAAAAGATCTGATTGTTGAAGAGCATGGAAACCGAAAGCCGAAGAAAAAGCAGTAGAAAAAGGACGTTTTGGAGGGTATTTTACAGCCCTTTAAAACGTCCTTTTTCTGTTTTTAAAATAGGTTTTTGCAAATGACGCGAAAACATTTTGCATTTTGCGCGAAAAGCTACAACGAAGCCAATTTTTTGTCTTTTTTATATAAAAACACAATAAAAATCTGATTATCCGCTAAAACACAGTATCTATCAGCATTTTCAAGGAAACAAACACATCAATTTACTACTTATTTACTACTAACGAATGAGCCTTGATACGCAAGTTTTCCTAGATATGCAAAGATATGGTACAGCACATCAGTATTGAAACAAGAAAAAATTGAATAACTTATAGACTATGGAACGCCTAAAATGACGTTCCTTTTCTATTTCCAGCCGTTCTTATTGGACGGCTATTTTATTACCAAAAATGAAAGGAGCATTAAACTATGAAAAAGACATGGAAACGATTGTGTACGGGCTTTTTAGCTCTTGCGACTGTCGTTACTGCTTTACCGACTACACCCGTTCATGCAGAAAGTAAGCAATACTGGACGGAGTCAAAAGAGCGTGTCGGTATCGTTGAAAAAGTAATGAATGACGGTTCGATTGGTTCTACCTTTAATGAGGGACATTTGACCGTTGAGGGCGAGGACGCTTACTGTATTGACATTAACACAGACTTTAAGAACGGTTACAAGACCAGAGCTGACGCAAGCTCACGCATGAGTGCCGACCAGATAAGCGACGTTGCCTTATCTATCGAATATGTAAAACAGTACACAGACAGCCACAGCGGAATAAGCAAAAATCACGCTTACCTTTTAAGACAGCTTGTAGTCTGGCAGAGATTAAGCGTACATCTGGGCTGGCAATGTGATAACGTGCGAGCTTCTTATGATGAAATTCCAAAGGCTACGCAGGACGAAGTTTTCGCTGGTGCAAAAGCCTTTGTCAAAGAGAATAAGGGACGCTATGAATGTGGCGGTTATATCTACTCTGGCGAGGGGCAGGAATTGGGACAATTCTGGGCGAAACTGAATGTCGGAAATGCGAAACTGCAAAAGACTTCCAGTAATACCAGCATTACAGACGGTAACGGGAATTACTCTATTGCAGGTGCAACATACGGTGTCTTTGCTGATAAGAATTGCACAAAACAGCTTGCCACCCTTACGACTGATGAAAATGGAAATACAGATGTTGCAGAGGTAAAAGCATGCACAGTTTATATCAAGGAACTATCCGCACCAGCAGGATATAAAGTGGATAAAACAATCTATCCATTGACAATCAAAGCTGACGAAACAGCGACCTTGAAAGTATCAGACACACCAAAAGTAACAGACACTTTGATTGAGCTTTTCAAGATTGATATGGAAACACAGAAAGACAATCCGCAGGGGAACGCTTCTCTAGCAGGTGCGGAATTTACATGGAAGTATTATGCTGGCTTCTACAATAAAGGAAATCTCCCTGCCGAAGCTACTCGTACATGGGTTACAAAGACAATCGCTGAAACAGACAGCGACGGGACAACTCATTACATCACAAAATTAGCGGACGCATACAAGGTATCTGGCGACAGTTTCTATATGCAGGACAGTAAGGCGGTTCTTCCACTTGGAACGCTAACTGTTGAGGAAACGAAAGCTCCAAACGGCTACTTGTTAGACGGTGCATATATGCAGGCTGGCGATAAGTCCGAACAGATAAAAGGCTTATATGTAACACAGATTACCGAGGACGGCGACCTTGCCGTACTATCTGGAAGTAACCAGTTTTCCGTATCAGACAAGGTTATCCGTGGCGGTGTGAAAATTCAGAAACGAGATTTAGAAACGGGCGATACAAAGCCACAAGGAAGTGCCACATTAAAAGATACTGCTTTTGACATCATTTCCTTAAATGATAATGCGGTATTGGTTGAGGGCAAGCTATACAAGAAAAATGAAGTAGTAAAGACAATCCGTACAGATATTGAGGGTATCGCTTCTACTTCTTCTGACCTCTTACCTTATGGAAGATTCCGTATCGTTGAAAGTGAAGCTCCCGACGGTTACTTAACTGACGGTGCAAAACCGATTGATTTTACAATCACAGAAAATGGAAAAATCGTGGACTTAACAGACGAAGCCCATTCTATCTACAATCAGATTAAGCGTGGAGATATTGAGGGTGTAAAAATCGGTGCAGGCACACACAAGCGTCTTGCTGATGTTCCCTTTAGGATCACAAGCAAGACAACGGGCGAAAATCATGTAGTGGTAACTGATGATAACGGGCAATTCTCCACTTCTGCTGACTGGGCTTCTCATAAGCACAATACCAACGCAGGCAAGACCAGCGAGGACGGTGTGTGGTTTGGAACTTCTGAACCAGACGACAGCAAGGGTGCATTACCCTATGATACCTACATCATTGAAGAAATGCGTTGCGATAGTAACAAAGGCTTTGAACTTATCCCACCTTTTGAAATCGTGGTATCAAGAAATAACCTTGTGATTGATTTAGGAACGCTGACTGATGAATACGAAAAAGAAATTTCTATCCATACCACAGCGACCAGCAAAGACGGCGAAAGGACTATCCTTGCAGGAAAAGAGATTACGATTGTTGATACTGTAAAATTGGACGGACTTACAAAAGGCACAAAATATCAGCTCAAAGGCTGGCAGATGTTAAAGGAAGAAAACGCCGAGCTTATCATTGACGGGAAACGTGTAGAAAACGATTATACCTTTATCGCTGATGATGAAGAAATGAAAGTGGAAATTTCCTATACATTCAATGCGTCTGCTTTAGGTGGCAAAAACCTTGTTACCTTTGAAGAATTGTATGATTTAAGCAATCCAGACGAACCCGTGAAAGTTGCAGAACATAAGGACATTGAGGACGACGGGCAAACGGTACTTATCACAGAGCGTATCATCAAAATTCATACGACTGCTACCGATAAGGACGGCAACAAAGAACTTGAAGCAGGAAAAGACGTTACAATCATTGATACCGTAACCTTAGAGGGCTTAGAAGTCGGTACACAGTACAAACTTGTGGGCTGGCAGATGTTGAAAGAAGAAAACGCAGAGCTTCTTATCAATGGAAAGCGTGTGGAAAGTGATTATATGTTTACCGCTGACAGCGAAACTATGAAAGTGGAAGTTGCCTTTACCTTTGACGCTACTTCTCTTGACGGCAAACAGCTTGTAACTTTTGAAGAATTGTACGATTTAAGCAATCCAGACGAGCCGAAGAAAGTTACCGAGCATAAGGATATTGAGGATAAGGGACAGACAATTACCTTTAAGGAAAAGCCAGAAGAACCAGAGAAACCCGAAACACCACCGACACCAGAAAAGCCTAACAGACCTAGCGACAGTCCCAAAACGGGCGACAGTACAAATGTAATGGCATTTATCGTGATGTTGCTTGCGTCTGCTGGTGGACTGGCTGGAACATATCTTTACAAACGCCGTAAAATGAAGAAATCATAAGGCGGTAACGGTATGAGGAAAGAAAAATCACGCTCTCCGCCGAAGCTGTCAAACGGCAGACTTCCGCTTATTCTGGCTTGTCTGCCTACAACCTGCAAGAACACGGATAGTCAAGGGTGCGTAAGCATTGATTTTACCCTTTACTATCTGGGGGATTGCTGGTACTTCCCAAACCGCCAGAATAAGAAATCACAATCAAAAAACTTATCAAAAATAGAAAGAAACGAGGTAAAACAATATGGAAATGAAATATGTCGTGCCAGATATGGCACAGTCTTTTGGAACTCTTGAATTTGCAGGCGAAAGCGACCATGTTTTTGACAGAGATAAAGATAACCGCAGATTTTTCGCAAGAAGAAGCTACAACCTTTATTCAGATGTGCAGAGAGGGGAAAATGTTGTGGTAGAAATTCCCGTGCAGGCTGGCGAAAAGCATTTCAAGTATGAGCAGAAAGTAAAACTTGTCAATCCGAAGTTATACGGCAGAGGTTACGCAATCGGGGATATGGGACATACCGATTATGTGCTAGTTGCTGATGATATTGTAGCAGTTGAAGAAAAGTAAAGGAGTGAAGAATTTATGAGATTATCAAACGGGTTTGTTATTGACAGAGAGAAAACATTTGGAGAATTAAAATTTACAGCGGTGCGTGATGTGTTCTTGCAGAATGAGGACGGGACACCGAGTAGCCAGCTTAAAAAGCGTATCTATGATTTGAAATGCAGTCTGCACGGTGGAATTATCCCCGTGTCTGTACCGCCAGAAGTACCGTTAAGGGAATTTCCGTACAATGCAGTTGTTGAGCTTGTCAATCCCGTAGCTGATACGGTATCACGAAAAACCTATACGGGTGCAGATGTGGACTGGTATGTAAAGGCAGAGGATATTGTATTGAAGAATAAAGGCAACCAGAACGCAGGCAGTCCACAGTCCCCTACACCGCAGGGACAGCCGAAAAAATAAAAATTCTCCTCATAGGTTAGAAAAATAGCGGTACTCTCCCGTTAGTAGATTGCCTACCTTATCGTAAATGGTTAAAATAACGATAGGAGGTGGCACAAATGTATCAAATCAACAATGAAAAATTCGGACACTTTTTAGCCGAAGTGCGAAAAGAAAAACAAATGACACAAAAGGACTTAGCAGATAAGTTGTTTGTGTCGGATAAAACAGTTAGTAAATGGGAACGTGGAAACAGTATGCCAAATGTTACATTACTTATCCCTATTGCTGATGTACTTGGTATTACAGTAACAGAACTTTTACAAGGAGAAAAATTAAAAGAGAACAAGACATTAAATAGTGATGTGGTAGAAACTCTTGTTGTAAACTCGTTAGACTTGTCGTTGCGTGATACAATTCGTCAACGAAAAAAGAACTGGATATTTGCATTTCTTATCTCAATCGGTGTGGTAGTTATAGAAGCAATATTATTAACTGTTTCTGGAATTTCCATAGAACAAATGGGAGATAGTTTGTATATATCTTTGTTAATGCTTTTGTTTGCAAGTTGGCTTTGCATTTTTGCAAAAGAATTATTACCGACATATTATGATACAAATAAAGTTAATTTTGTATCACAAGGAATTTTCAGAATACACATGGCAGGGCTATCTTTTAATAATGCAAACTGGGGATATGTATTAACAGTATTTAGAGTATTTACATTAGGAACTGCTATTCTATATCCTATTATTTGCTATATCAGTTTTTTAGTTGGTGGCATTTCATTATGGAATACTGTAAAATATCCAGCTATAATTATTTTGCTGATAGGAATGTTAGTAACAACCTATATTGTTGGGAAAAAATACGAATAATGATATAAGCAGTTAGTCTTAGGATTGACTGCTTTTTTCATACCCAGAAAGGAGTGATTGATTTATGCGTAAGATTTGGAACAAAGGACACCGTATCAGAGCCAGCGACAAACACCTTGTCTATAATTTTTCCATAGGGACGCTTCTGTTTGTATTCGTGGCGGTTCTCCTGCTACTGAATATGAAACAGCTCATGCGTACCGATTGGGAAAATTTCAGCTTGTTAGAGAACGGCTTGACGCTTTCCACATACAACTTCATAACCATACTGATAGCGACTGGTGTTTGTGCATTGGTCGCTTTTCTGTATTACCGCTTCTGTTACGATAATTTCAAGAAGCTCCTGCACCGTCAAAAGCTGGCAAGAATGATACTGGAAAATAAGTGGTATGAAGCCGATACCGTACAAGACAGCGGTTTTTTTACTGACCTGCAAAGCAGATCAAGGGAAAAAATCGTCTGGTTTCCAAAGATTTACTATCAAATGGAAAAGGGACTGCTTCATATCCGCTGTGAAATTACGCTGGGAAAATATCAAGACCAGCTTTTGCGGTTAGAGGATAAATTGGAAAGTGGCTTGTATTGTGAGCTGACCGACAAGACCCTGCATGACGGCTATATCGAATATATCCTGCTTTATGATATGATAGCGAACCGCATTACCATTGATGAAGTACGGGCAGAAAACGGCTGTCTTAGATTGATGAAAAATCTTGTCTGGGAATATGACGCACTCCCTCACGCTCTGATTGCTGGTGGGACTGGTGGCGGTAAAACCTATTTTCTGCTGACGCTCATTGAAGCCTTACTGCATACCGACGCTGTCCTTTATATCTTAGACCCGAAGAACGCTGACCTTGCAGACTTGGGAACAGTTATGGGAAATGTGTATCATACCAAAGAAGAAATGATAGATTGCGTCAATGCCTTTTATGAGGGCATGGTACAGCGAAGTGAGGAAATGAAACGACACCCGAACTATAAGACGGGCGAAAACTACGCATATCTTGGACTGGCACCCTGCTTTCTTATCTTTGATGAATATGTAGCATTTTTTGAAATGCTTGGGACGAAAGAAAGCGTGAGCTTACTTAGCCAGTTAAAGAAAATCGTTATGTTAGGACGACAAGCAGGTTATTTCCTTATCGTTGCCTGCCAGCGTCCAGACGCAAAATATTTCTCGGACGGTATCAGAGATAACTTCAATTTCCGTGTGGGATTGGGGCGTATCAGCGAGCTTGGTTATGGTATGCTGTTTGGTTCTGATGTGAAAAAGCAGTTTTTCCAGAAGCGTATCAAGGGGCGTGGCTATTGTGATGTGGGAACAAGCGTGATAAGCGAATTTTACACGCCTTTAGTCCCGAAAGAACATGATTTTTTGCAGACTATCGGCTCTCTTGCACAAGCAAGGCAGGACGGGACGGCGACGGGCGAAGCGAAAGGCGACGGCACGGACTAGCCGTTGCTGGTGTGGCGTAAGCCACGCCAGCAGGTAAAACCCCTCGGTATCTAACAGAGGGGTACGTTTGCAAATAGACAATAGACAAAAAGCATAGGAAACATAAGGCTTCTGACATGGTTTCCTAACAAAAATCGGCTGTGAAGTCGCCTTAAAAAACTTCACACTTTATAGATTGGGGGTATGGTTCTGAATGAAGAACAATGGATAAAAGAATTACGGGAGAAGCGGGTTGCTTACGGTATCTCACAAGGCAGGCTGGCGGTGGCTTCTGGTATCACAAGAGAATATCTCAATAAGATAGAAAGCGGAAAAATGAAGCCGTCAAAGGAGCTTCTGGAAACTCTGCATAAAGAACTGGCAAGGTTCAATCCAGAAGCACCGCTTACCATGCTGTTTGATTATGTGAAAATTCGTTTTCCCACGCTGGATATACAGCACATTATCAAAGATATATTAAAACTGAATATCAATTATATGCTCCATGAAGATTACGGACATTACAGCTATACGGAGCATTATTCTTTAGGGGACATCTTTATCTATACGTCGGCTGACGAAGAAAAAGGTGTCCTTTTAGAGTTAAAAGGGCGTGGTTGCCGACAGTTTGAAAGTTACCTGCTGGCACAGCAAAGAAGCTGGTATGACTTTCTCATGGACGCACTCGTAGACGGTGGCGTGATGAAGCGTATCGACCTTGCTATCAACGACCATACGGGCATTTTGGATATTCCAGAGCTTGCGGAAAAATGCAGGAAACGGGAATATATCGGAAAGTCCAGAAGCTATAAGTTTTACCAGTCGGGCGAGCTTATCAAGCACAGAGAGGACGACAGAGAATATATGGGACGTACCCTTTATCTTGGTTCGCTGAAATCAGATGTGTATTTCTGTATCTATGAAAAGGACTATGAGCAGTACGTCAAGTTAGGGACACCGCTTGAAGAAGCCGACATTATCAATCGTTTTGAGATACGGCTTAGAAATGAACGTGCCTATTATGCAGTACGAGATTTGCTGACATATTATGACGCAGAGCAGACTGCCTTTTCTATCATCAACCAGTATGTGAGGTTTGTTGATGAAGAACCAGACAAGCGAAAAAATGACTGGAAACTCAATGACCGCTGGGCTTGGTTTATCGGCGATAACAGACAGAGCTTGAAGCTGACGACAAAGCCAGAGCCTTACACCTTAGACCGTACATTGCGGTGGGTACAACGGCAGGTAGCACCGACCTTGAAAATGCTGAAAAAGATTGATAAAGGAAACGGTACAGACTACATGGAAACAATCGAACAGCAGGCAAAGCTCACAGAAAAGCATGAAATGATAATCAAACAGCAGACGACCACTGCAAAAGATTTGGTGGAAAGTTAGGAGTGATAAAAAATGTGGGTATTATTAAAAGACTTCCTGCTGGTATCTATGGGAATGGGTATCGGCGTAGTCTTGATGTGTATTTTGAATGTCGGCAAAGAAGCTGACTATGAAATGAAACAATTAGAAGAAAGCGAGGACAATTAAATGAATTTCGGACAAAATTTATATCAATGGTTTTTATCAAACGCACAGAGCTTAGTGCTTATGGCGATTGTGGTTATCGGTATCTACTTAGGGTTCAAGCGTGAGTTTTCCAAACTTATCGGCTTCTTGGTAGTCGCCTTGATTGCTGTCGGCTTGGTATTCAATGCCGGTGGTGTGAAAGATGTACTATTAGAGCTGTTCAATAAGATTATCGGAGCATAAAATTTTATTGTGGTGCTGATATGAGAATGGTATAATGTGGATATGAAGAAAACGGCAAATTTGAATTTAGAAAAATCAAAGGAGGGTTTCAGAATGACTAAAAGAAAAATATGGATTATTTTATTCATTATTGGCATAGTCATGATTTTAGGAGCTTCGGAATTTAGCAGATTTTTAGCGAATGAGATAAACTGGTACACAGCAGGAATAATATTATCTATTGTTTCCGGACTTGGATTATTATTTGAAATGTATTTTAGACGGAATAAGTAAATTTCAGTTTGACAATTTCATATCCATATACACAAAGCAGTTAGTCTTATGATTGACTGCTTTTTTCTTACCAAAATTTCAGATTGGAGTGATGAAATGAGCGATATTTTTAAGGATATGCAGTCAAAAGTCGGCTGTGAATACATTTCCGACCTGCCCTCTTACAAACGTAAGGTGTGGCAGGAAATGAAACGGCTGAACCCTGCCGATTATGAAGAAAGACAGTTAGAAGATTTTTCAAAATATGTGTTTGGTATGTCGTACCAGACCTTAAAAGATGTAATGAAACAACAGAAAGGACGTGAGGAACAATGCAGGAAACAAGGGTGCTGGTGGAAACGAAAGGAACAACTGGCGAAGAAACAATATCATATTGGTTTGACCTGCCGATAGATGTTGCCGAGTTTGAAGAAAAGTTAGGTATCGGTGCAGAAAGTGGGGATTACCGCATTATCGAAAAGGTGTTGCCTTATGCTGATGAAGTCCACGAATATACAAGTGTCTATCAGCTCAACGAATTAGAGTTTATGTACCGCCAGCTTTCAAGTGATATGCAGGAAGAATATGTATCACTACTTACGGTGTTTGAGAATTTAGAAGCACTTTATATTTGCAGGAACGTGATTACGGTTTATCCCGACTGCAAAAGCATGATTGATGTTGCAAGGCAAAAACTGATGAACGACCCGACGTTCAAACATTTATCCGAGGACTGTCAAGAATACTATTTCGATTTTGAAGCCTACGCTTCTCACTTGCAGGAACACGGGAAATTTTTAGTAACGGAACACGGTATCTTTGAACTGCCAGAGTAGGAAATGAGGTGGTGCTTATGATTGATGATATGGCGGTTTATATTGCTAATCTTGGCAAATACAATGAGGGCTATTTAGTCGGTGCTTGGTTCACGTTTCCCATTGACGAGGAAGATGTAAAAGAAAAAATCGGCTTGAATGAACAGTATGAGGAATACGCTATCCATGATACCGACAACTTCCCTATTGCGATTGGCGAGTATGTTTCCATTGAAGAACTCAATGAGATGTATGAAATGATAGAGGAACTTCCCGACTATATCGTAGAGTGTCTGGACGAATTTATCAGCCACTACGGGTCGCTGGAAGAAGTCGTGGAACATAAGGACGATATTTACTATTATCCCGACTGTGAAACCATGACAGACGTTGCCTACTACTATATAGACGAATTGCAGGCACTTGGGGATATTCCACCCAGCTTACAGAACTACATTGACTATGAAGCCTACGGACGAGATTTGGATATGGGCGGTTGCTTTATTGAAACAAGCCGAGGTATGTGCGAGATACCATATTAACGCTGGAAGATCAGCGACAAGCATGGTTGCTACTGACAGCGTATTTCTCTTTTAAGGGACAGTCTGAAACATGGCTGTCCTTTTCTATTTTGAAAGGAGCTGAAAGAACTTGAAAAAGATTAAATCTTATACGGGTATCTGGAACGTGGAAAAAGTCTTGTATGCAATCAATGACTTTAACCTGCCTTTTCCCGTTACCTTTACACAGATTACATGGTTTGTGATTACGGAATTTCTCATTATTCTGTTTGGGGATATTCCCCCACTTTCCATGATTGAGGGAGCATTTCTCAAATACTTTGGTATTCCCGTTGCTCTCACTTGGTTCATGTCGCAGAAAACCTTTGACGGAAAGAAGCCGTACAGCTTTTTGAAATCACAGATAACCTATGCCCTGCGACCTAAAATCACTTATGCAGGAAAAGCCGTAAAACTGCATAAGCAGACCTTGAATGAAACAATCACGGCAGTAAGGAGTGTGAACTATGTTCCCGATAAAATATATTGACAATAACCTTGTCTGGAACAAGGACAATGAGGTGTTCGCTTACTATGAGCTGATACCATACAACTATTCTTTCCTATCCGCAGAGCAGAAATTTATCGTGCATGACAGCTTTCGCCAGCTTATCGCACAGTCCCGTGAGGGAAAAATTCATGCGTTGCAGATTGCCACGGAAAGCTCAATACGAAGTATGCAGGAGCAGTCAAAGAAGCTGGTTACGGGGAAATTAAAGGAAGTTGCCTGCCAGAAGATAGACGAACAGACCGAAGCGTTAGTATCAATGATTGGGGACAATCAAGTGGACTACCGCTTTTTTCTTGGCTTTAAGCTCATGGTTACGGAAGAACAGCTCAATCTGAAGAACATCAAAAAATCGGCGTGGCTGACGTTCACGGAATTTCTCCATGAAGTGAACCATACGCTGATGAATGATTTTGTTTCCATGCCGAATGATGAAATCAACCGTTACATGAAAATGGAAAAGTTACTGGAAAATAAAATCTCCCGTCGCTTTAAGGTGCGTCGCTTGGAAATCAATGATTTTGGGTATCTCATGGAACATCTTTACGGCAGGGACGGTATTGCTTATGAAGATTATGAGTACCAGCTACCAAAGAAGAAATTGCAGAAAGAAACGCTGATAAAATACTACGACCTTATCCGTCCGACAAGGTGTGTGATTGAAGAAAGCCAGCGATATTTACGATTGGAACATGAGGACAAGGAAAGTTATGTGTCCTATTTTACCGTCAATGCGATTGTCGGCGAGCTTGATTTTCCGTCGTCTGAAATCTTCTATTTCCAGCAACAGCAATTCACATTCCCCGTTGATACTTCTATGAATGTAGAAATCGTGGAAAATCGAAAAGCATTAACGACAGTCCGCAACAAGAAAAAGGAATTGAAAGACCTTGACAATCACGCCTATCAAGCAGGAAGTGAAACCAGCTCAAATGTGGTGGACGCTTTAGACAGCGTGGACGAGCTGGAAACGGACTTAGACCAGAGCAAAGAAAGTATGTATAAGTTAAGCTACGTTATTCGGGTGTCTGCCCCCGATCTTGACGAGCTGAAACGCCGTTGTGATGAAGTCAAAGACTTTTACGACGACCTCAATGTAAAGCTGGTGCGTCCTGCTGGGGATATGCTGGGGCTTCATTCTGAATTTCTTCCAGCCAGCAAGCGATATATCAATGACTATGTGCAGTATGTAAAATCAGATTTTTTAGCTGGGCTGGGCTTTGGAGCTACCCAGCAGTTAGGGGAAACTACGGGTATCTATATGGGGTATTCTGTTGATACGGGAAGAAATGTGTACCTGCAACCGTCCCTTGCCAGTCAAGGTGTGAAAGGTACAGTTACCAACGCCCTTGCTTCTGCGTTTGTCGGTTCGCTTGGCGGTGGTAAGTCGTTCTGCAACAATCTTCTGGTGTATTATTCGGTTCTCTTTGGGGGACAAGCAGTTATCTTAGACCCTAAATCAGAGCGTGGAAACTGGAAAGAAACGCTCCCAGAAATCGCCCATGAAATCAATATCGTAAATCTTACCAGCGACAAGGACAATGCAGGACTTCTTGACCCATTCGTGATTATGAAGAATGTAAAAGACGCTGAAAGTCTGGCAATCGACATCTTGACATTCCTTACGGGTATTTCCTCTAGGGACGGCGAAAAATTCCCCGTGCTACGAAAAGCGGTTCGTTCCGTTACCCAGAGCGACAGTCGGGGCTTGCTCCATGTAATAGACGAGCTACGCCGTGAAGATACGCCCATATCAAGAAATATCGCAGACCATATCGACAGCTTCACGGACTATGACTTTGCACACCTGCTGTTTTCGGACGGTACGGTAGAAAATGCTATCAGTCTGGATAATCAGCTCAATATCATTCAAGTAGCGGACTTAGTATTACCAGATAAGGACACGACCTTTGAGGAATACACGACCATTGAATTATTGTCGGTGTCTATGCTGATTGTGATTAGTACCTTTGCCCTTGATTTTATCCATTCGGACAGAAGTATTTTTAAGATTGTAGACCTTGACGAAGCGTGGGCGTTCTTAAACGTGGCACAAGGCGAAACCTTATCAAATAAGCTGGTTCGTGCTGGACGAGCTATGCAGGCAGGGGTTTATTTCGTTACACAATCTTCTGGAGACGTGTCAAAGGAAAGTTTGAAAAACAACATCGGCTTGAAATTTGCCTTTCGTAGTACCGACATCAACGAGATAAAACAGACCTTAGAATTTTTCGGTATTGACAAGGACGACGAGAACAACCAGAAACGGCTTCGTGATTTGGAAAACGGACAATGTTTATTGCAGGACTTATACGGGCGTGTCGGTGTGGTACAGATACACCCCGTCTTTGAAGAACTGCTACACGCCTTTGATACCAGACCGCCCGTACAGAGAAATGAGGTGGAGTGATGAAAGAAAGGATAAAAGGTGCATTCACAAAAAAGAAGATTTTCCACTTTCTCAAAATGGCTCTGTTCGTGGTGGCACTCTCCCTTATCCTGCTTTCACTTCTGGGGACGGTGGCTCATGCAACGGGGCTTGTGGACGATACCATAAACGCAGAAAATCTTTACTCAAAATATCCGCTTTCCAACTACCAGCTTGATTTTTATGTGGATAATAGCTGGTCGTGGTTGCCGTGGAACTGGCTGGACGGGATTGGAAAATCGGTGCAGTACGGGCTTTACTGCATTACCAACTTTGTCTGGACGATAAGCCTTTATTTAAGCAATGCTACGGGCTATGTGGTGCAGGAAGCCTACAAACTGGACTTCATCAATGACATGGCAGACAGTATCGGGCAGAGCATACAGACCCTTGCAGGCGTAACACAGAACGGCTTTTCTTCTACGGGCTTTTATGTTGGTTTCCTGCTTCTCATTATCTTAGTGGTGGGACTTTATGTTGCCTATACGGGACTGATAAAAAGAGAAACCAGCAAAGCTGTTCAAGCGGTTATCAATTTTCTTGTGGTGTTCGTACTGTCCGCTTCGTTTATCGCCTATGCTCCCGATTACATCAAGAAGATAAATGAATTTTCATCAGACATCAGTACCGCTTCACTTGATTTGGGAACAAAAATCATGCTCCCCAACTCTGACAGCGAGGGCAAGGACAGCGTGGACTTGATACGGGATAGCTTATTTTCTATTCAAGTGGAACAGCCGTGGCTCTTGCTTCAATTCGGTAACAGCAACGTAGAAGAAATCGGGGCAGACCGTGTGGTCGCTCTTGTATCAGCAAGCCCAGAGGACGAGGACGGGAAAACCAGAGAGGAAGTCGTGAAAACAGAAATCGAGGACAACGACAACAACAATCTGACGATACCGCAGGTGGTAAACCGTTTAGGCATGGTGTTCTTCCTACTGTTCTTCAATTTAGGGATAACAATATTTGTATTCTTACTTACGGGCATGATGTTGTTCAGCCAGATACTTTTTATTATCTTTGCAATGTTTTTACCTATCAGTTTTCTACTTTCCATGATACCGAGCTATGAAAGCATGGCAAAGCAGGCAATCGTGAGGGTGTTTAATACCATTATGACACGGGCAGGAATAACGCTCATTGTAACGGTGGCGTTCAGTATTTCCAGTATGTTTTATAACATATCCACAGACTATCCATTTTTCATGGTGGCGTTTTTGCAGATAGTATGTTTCGCTGGTATCTACATGAAGCTGGGCGATTTAATGAGTATGTTCTCTTTGAACGCTAATGACAGTCAAAGCATGGGACGAAGAATTTTCCGCAGACCGTATCTGTTTATGCGACATAGGGCTAGGCGTATGGAACACCGTATTGCAAGGGCGGTAAGTGCTGGCGGTATTTCGGGCGGTGTCGCTGGTGCGGTGGCTGGAAGTGCCGTTGCTAATAAACGAGCGGAAAGAAAAAATACAGCTTCTAAAGAAAATCGGGGCAATACCACTTCCAGCATGGGACAGCGTGCAGGCTCAAAGGTGGGTGCTGTCTTAGATACGAAAAATAAAGTGAAAGACAAGGCAAATGCTGTCAAAGAGAATATCAAGGATATGCCGACACAGACCGCTTATGCGGTGTATTCCGCAAAGGAAAAGGCAAAGTCCAGCGTGTCTGATTTCAAGCGTGGCATGGTGCAGGAACAGCAGTCCAGACAGTCGGGACGATTGGAAAGGCAGGAACAGCATAGACAGAATATCGCTGACAAGCGTATGGAGCTTCAAAAGGCACAAGAAGCAAGGCAGGCACAGCGAAAGGCTGACGGATCAGCGACAACGGGAGCTACCCGTCCCCATGAGCGACCAGCCACAACTTCAAAGCCGAGTGCGGAAAAAACGCAGGAAGTCAAACGCCCTGCCACAGCTACCACTTCAAAAGCAAGTGAGCCAGTCAAGACGAATGTTGTAAAAGAGCGTCCGTTATCTTCTGGTGCTTTTGATAGAAAAGCGACCCAGCCTACACAGCCAGTACATAGGCAGAATGTAGAAAAAGTAGTATCGCAGGAAACACGCCAGAATTACACAAAAGACCGCAGGACAAAGGTTCAGCAGACCCAGAGCGTTCAGAAGAACCAGCAGACCACAGAGAAAAGCCGTAACCTTGTAACGAAGAAAGGACAGAAGAAAAAATGAAACTGAAACATATCGCTCTCATTGGCAGTCTGTTTCCTATCCTCTTTTCTCTGGTGCTTTTCTTTGGTGTCCTCATTAGTGCAGACAGCGACGACGAAAACAGCAACTTTTCTTCTGGCATTACGAGTATGAACTTATCCGCAGAAGTCTTGAAACATCAGCCTATGGTGGAAAAATACGCCAGAGAATACGGCATTTCCGAGTATGTCAATGTGCTATTGGCTATCATTCAAGTAGAAAGTGGCGGTACGGCAGAAGATGTTATGCAGAGTTCGGAAAGTCTTGGTTTACCGCCTAATTCCTTAGATACGGAAAGTTCAATCAAGCAGGGGTGTAAGTATTTTGCGTCCCTGCTTTCTTCCTGCAAAAATCAAGGTATCGACGATTTGAATGTAGCGATACAGTCTTATAACTATGGCGGTGGCTATGTGGGATATGTGGCAGGAAAAGGAAAGAAACACACCTTTAATCTTGCAGAGAGCTTCGCCCGTGAGAAATCGGGTGGAAAGAAAGTAACCTATACCAACCCGATAGCCGTTGCGAAGAACGGGGGCTGGCGATATGGTTACGGAAATATGTTCTACGTCGAATTAGTCAATCAATATCTGACCGTGGCACACTTTGATAATGCGACGGCACAAGCGATTATGAATGAAGCGTTGAAATATCAAGGCTGGAAGTATGTGTATGGTGGCAGTAACCCGAACACTTCCTTTGATTGTAGCGGACTTGTGCAATGGTGCTATGGAAAAGCTGGTATCTCCTTACCGAGAACCGCACAAGCCCAGTATGACGCAACCCAACATCTTCCACTCTCGCAGGCAAAGGCTGGGGACTTGGTATTTTTCCATTCTACCTATAACGCTGGTTCGTATGTAACACACGTCGGTATTCTTGTTTCGCCGACACAGATGTACCATGCAGGCGACCCGATAGGATATGCAGACCTAAGTAGTAGTTACTGGCAACAGCACTTAATCGGTGCAGGACGAGTAAAACAATAGAAAGGACTTGAAAAAATATGTTTAAGAAGAATAAGAAACAGACAGAAACTATCAAAGAACCAAAAGAAAAAAAGGTGCGTACTGTCAAAGTAGGCACACATAAGAAAACCGTGATTGCGTTGTGGGTGGTGCTTATCGCAAGCGTGAGTTTTGGGGTGTATAAGAATTTTACCGCTATCGACCAGCACACGACCCATGAAAAAGAAATCATTGAACTTCGCTTGCAGGACACCAACGGGATAGAAAATTTCGTGAAGAACTTTGCGAAGTCTTATTACTCATGGAATAACAGCAAAGAAGCGATTGAAGCAAGGATGCAGGCAATCAGCGGTTATCTGACAAAGGAATTGCAGGACTTGAATATTAATACAATCAGAACGGATATACCAACCAGCTCCACAGTTACAGATGTGATTGTATGGAGTATTGAACAGTCGGGAACGGACACTTTTTCTGCTACCTACGAAGTAGATCAGCAGATAAAAGAGGGAGAACAGACAAACAATGTGAAAGCAACCTATACCGTAAAAGTCCATGTGGACGCTGACGGGGATATGGTAATCGTTCAGAACCCTACCCTTGCACCAGCAATCGAAAAGTCCGACTATGAGCCAAAGACACCAGAAGCAGACGCAAGTGTAGACGCTGATACCGTGAATGACGCTACCGCATTTCTGGAAACATTCTTTAAGCTCTACCCGACAGCTACGGAAAAAGAGCTTGCCTATTATGTATCGGGAAATGTGCTTGAACCTATCGGCAGGGACTATCTTTATTCTGAACTGGTAAACCCTATCTTTACAAAGGACGGGGACAATGTGAAAGTCAAGGTAGGCGTGAAATTCCTTGATAATCAGACAAAGGCGACGCAGATATCGCAGTATGAACTTGTGCTACATAAGGATAGTAACTGGAAGATTGTAGGATAAATTATATAGCGTGCATTTCCTAAATGAGATTTGCACGCTTCACTTTCTGTACAAACACCATATAACACTTGACAACAGCGTTACTCTGTTATATACTGTTTATACAGAAAGGAGCTGTGAGATGAAAATTATTATAAACCATTCTTCAATGATACCTATTTACGAGCAAATAGTAGAACAAGTTAAAGCTTTAATTCGGAATGGAAAATTAAAAGAAAATGATAATCTTCCGTCTGTTCGTTCTCTTGCAAAAGAATTAAAAATAAGTGCTCTAACTGTGAAAAAAGCATATGATAGCTTGGAAAACGAGGGGTTTACGGTAACAATTCATGGAAAAGGAACATATGTTACTGCTACAAATACAGAGCTTTTATTAGAGGAACAGAAAAAGGAATTAGAAAGTGATTTAGAACGAGTTATTCAAAAAGGCAGATGTTACGGTATCAGTGATGAAGATATAAAAAAACTATTTGAGTTAATTTTGGAGGGTTAGATATGTTAAAAATTGAGCATTTGAAAAAAAGTTATGAAAACTTTTCGCTTGATTGTTCTCTTGAAGTAAAGAAAGGTCATGTAACTGGTTTGATTGGTCAAAATGGTGCAGGAAAAAGCACAACATTTAAAGCTATTTTAGGGCTAATTTCCTTTGATAGTGGAACTATCAATATTCTTGGAAAGTCATTACAAGATTTTACTGCAAAAGACAAGCAAGATTTGGGAGTAGTTCTTTCGGACTCTGGCTTTAGTGGATATTTAACAATCAATGATATTATTCCTATTATTGATAATTTATATCAAAATTTTGATAAATCATTTTTTATAGAACAAGTTAAAAAGTTTCAGCTTCCACGAAATAAAAGAATAAAAGATTTTTCAACTGGTATGAAAGCGAAAGTAAAAGTCTTAGTTGCTGTTTCACACAATGCAAAGTTGTTAATTCTTGATGAACCAACGGCGGGATTAGATGTAATAGCTAGAGATGAATTGTTAGAAATGCTAAGAGATTTTATAGAAAAAGACGAAGAACGCTCTATTTTAATTAGTTCTCACATTTCCAGTGATTTAGAAACTTTATGTGATGACCTTTATATGATACATCAAGGAAAAGTAATTATGCACGAAGATACTGATGTTTTACTAAGCGATTATGCACTACTTAAAGTTGATGAAGAAGAATATTCCAAATTAGATAGACAATATATTTTACGTACAAAAAAAGAAAGCTATGGATATAGTTGTTTAACTAATCAAAAACAATATTATGCTGAAAATTATCCTCAAATGGCGATTGAAAAAGGAAATATAGACGAAGTAATAACAATGATGATTAGAGGTGTTGAATAATGAAAGGTTTATTGATTAAAGATTTTAAATTGCTGAAAGGACAGAAAAACTTCTTTATGACTATTACTGCTATATCTATAATAATGATAATAGTATCTCCGGGGACTTCGTTTCCGATTGGTTTCTTAGGTTTTGTGGGGGCATTATTCTCATTGAGTTCAATTAGCTATGATGAATTTGATAATGGAAATGCTTTTTTATTTTCTTTACCGATAACACGAAAAGATTATGTACTGGAAAAATATATTTTTGGATTGATTTCAGGAATAATGTTTTTGTTGTTGGGAACTGTTATTAGTTTAGTTGTTATTGGTATTACAAAAACAGGCAGTTTTAATGAAATTTTTTTAACAGCAGGTTCTTTATTTCCTACTATTTTATTGATTTTATCAATCATGCTTCCTTTTATCTTGAAATTTGGTGGAGAAAAAGGAAGAATTGCTATCATAGGTGTAATGGGATTTATATTTGTTATAGGACTGCTTCTTATAAAAACTACTGAATATTTAGGAATAGATTTATATGTCTTAATAAATAAATTACCTAAATTTGAACCACTAGTATATATAATATTATTTTTATTGCTTTCAGTTGTTATTTTAGGTATCTCCTATCTTATTAGCTTAACAATACTAAAGAAAAAAGAGTTTTAGAAAAGAGAGGTGTGCTTATGGACTTGACTATTTTGGTAGTAGGATTGATATTGGGCGTTGGTATTCCTTTAAGAAATAAGGCAATCAAAAAGCGTAGAGAAAATATGAAAGAGAAAGGAAATGAGGAAAAATGAAAAAATATGAATATTTAGAAATTGATTATACTGCGAAAGGTGTTGTGTTCCTTTGCACCGATAAACATAAGGAAGTTATAAATAGCTATGCAGAAAATGGGTATCGCTATGTTGGTTTTATACCTACAGAAATTGACGCAAAAGGTTGTATGCGAAAGATTGATTTAATTTTTGAAAAAGAAGATTAACTCATTTTAGGGAGTTGGTTCGAATGATAGGGTTAAAAAAACGAGATATTAAAAAAGCATTAAAGGCTGGTGCAAAGGCTGGCGGTATGTCATTAGCTGATGTACGGGAAAATATTGAAGCAACGATTGATGAAGCTATGAATAGCACCGACCCAGAGGTGCAGGCAAATTTCAAAAAGTATTTTGGGAATAAACGCCCTACACCAGAAGAATATATTTATATCATTACAAAAAAGACAAAGGTAAAATTATAATAAAAGGGTCGTGGAAATGCTTCACAAAATTGTGATCTGCATTATCACGGCTCTTTTACTCTCTGTTTACTTTCAAAACTGTAAGTGTACAAATATATTGCTTGTGATTGAAGATAATGGTTGTGGAATAAAAGCGTCTGATTTATCCCGTGTATTTGAAAAAGGTTTTACGGGTTCAAATAGAAACAAGGCAAATGCAACGGGTATGGGACTGTATCTATCGAAAAAATTATGCGATAGGTTGGGCTTGAAATTGGATATTGCTTCTACGGAAAAAGAATATACAAGACTGACCATTACATTTCCAAAAGGAACAGTTCATAATTTTTCAGAGTAATTTGAAAACCATGCCAACATTGATACGGTGCTTTAAGGGGGCTTGCATTATGGAAAGCTTTAAGTACAATTCTTTGCAATCAAATTCCACCTAATAGCACACTATTAAAAATTGAATATGTTTTAGCTTTAAAGGCTCGTACAGACTATATGTTTTGTGCGGGCTTTTTTCATACCCGAAAAAAATTTAAAAATTTTTCAAAAGAGGTCATTAAATCACACCTTTCATTCCCTATATGGTGCGGAAAGAGGGATAAACACTTTTCAAATCATAGTGGAAAGGGGGTGAGATTGATGAAACCGTCTGACTTCCAGAAAACAGTTCAATGTCGCTTTGAAAGTTGTTTGAAGAAAGTTGTCCGTCATATTGTAAAGGACTACCAACAAGGATTGAAACGACGAAAAGATAAAGAAATTCCATTCTGTGAACTTCCAGAAATTTTCGTTGAAAATTTTGCTGTGTGGGATGACTACGAAACAGATTATACAATCTTTTCAGTATGTGGCATTGATATTCGTGTCCTTGATGATGAGCTGGCAGAAGCCTTGAAAAAACTTCCAGAAAGAAAGAGAAATACTTTGTTAATGTATTACTTCTTGGAAATGACAGAAAGTGAAATTGCCAACTTACAAAAGATTACGCAAAGCGGTGTATTTAGAAACCGACATCATGCTTTGGAAACTATGAAAAAAATACTAAAGGAGAAGCAGTAAAATGAAGCAAACATTTAAGAAGCCGTCCTACTATTTGCTTTCGCAAGCAATGGACGGGGACGAAAAAGCGATTGAAAAAATACTGGCATTTTATGACCCGTACATATCAAAGTGCTGTTTGCGTCCACTCTATGATGAATACGGCAATGTCTATATTGTTGTAGATATGGAGTTAAAGGGACTTATCCGAGAAGCACTTATCAAAATGATTTTAGGGTTTGATATTGCCTTAGAAATCGAAGAAGAATAAGCAGTTTTTAGCAGAGCATGGTTTAATGTCCCCCTCTTTCCTGCTCTGCCCTGCTTTTACATGAAAGCAACACGCTTTCGCCACAGCTCTTTGACAACTGAATAAAGCAGACAGATACGTTTGTGAGATAGCGAGCCACGGGGACTGTACGCAACGACCTTTCCAAAAGAAAGCGAGCGACCCACGCAGTGATCCGAGAGCGACTGTTGGAAAAGTCGTTTTGCCATGACCTATCCTCACAGAATAATGATACGTCCGCATGGTGCGGTTCTGCCCACAAGAATGGGAATAGTTGAGATACTAATGGAGCTTTCCAAAGCCGTCTGTCTGCTTGTAAAAAAACAACACACAGTAAAGGGGGTGCATAGATTATGAACAATACTGATGTGCCTATCTGGGAAAAATATACGCTGACGATTGAAGAAGCGTCTAAATACTTCCGCATTGGCGAAAAAAAATTGCGTAAATTAGCCGAAGAAAATATTGACGCTGGCTGGGTTATCGTGAACGGTAATCGTATTCAGATTAAGCGAAAACAATTTGAAAAAATCATAGATACATTGGACGAAATCTAATGTCATTGAGCCGTAGATATGGTATAATAAAGTATAGCGTATCACGGCTCATTCCATGACGGAAAGGAGCTTTACACTATGTCTAATGTAAAACGAAAAGACAGTAAAAATCGCAATTTGCGTAATGGAGAGAGCCAGCGAAAAGACGGAAGATACGTTTATAAATATACCGATATATACGGAAAGCCACAATTTATCTATTCTTGGAAACTTGTACCGACAGACAAGACACCTGCTGGAAAGCGTGATGATATTTCATTGAGGGAAAAAGAAGCACAGATAAAAAAAGACCTTAACGACAGTATCGACACAGTCGGCGGTAAAATGACAGTCTGCCAGCTTTACGAGAAAAAGAACAGCCAAAGAAAGAACATCAAGAGGGCTACCGAAAAGGGACGACAGTATCTTATGAACGCTCTGAAAAATGACCCATTGGGTATGAGGGCGATTGATACTGTTAAGCAGTCGGACGCTAAAGAATGGGCTATCAGAATGAGTGAAAAAGGATATGCCTATAAAACAATTGATAACTATAAGCGTTCCTTGAAAGCGTCATTTTACATGGCGATACAAGACGACTGTATCAGAAAGAACCCATTTGAATTTAAGCTAAGTGATGTTCTGGAAGATGATACGGAGCAGAAAGTTATCCTTACACCAGAGCAGGAAGAACGCCTGCTTGCCTTTATGGAAAAGGATAAGATTTACAGCAAGTATTATGATGAGGTTGTGCTTCTGTTGGAAACGGGACTTCGTATTTCTGAATTTTGCGGACTGACGACGCATATTGATATGCAGAACAAAATACTCAATATAGACCACCAGTTATTGAAAGACAGCGAAATCGGCTACTATATTGAAACGCCAAAAACCAAAAACGGAAAACGGGAACTTCCATTGACAGAACGGGCTTATCAAGCAATCCAAAGAATACTAAAGAACAGAGGAAAGGCACAACCGCTGATTGTAGGTGGTTACAGCAATTTCCTATTCTTAAACCGTGAGGGCTTGCCTAAGGTTGCAGGAAACTATGAGGGTATGGTGCGAGGGCTGATTAAGAAGTATAACAAATATCACACGGACAAGTTACCGAACATCACACCACATTCATTCCGACATACTTATTGTACAAATATGGCAAACAGAGGAATGAACCCAAACACCCTGCAATATCTCATGGGACACGCCAACATAACCATGACACTTGGCTATTACGCACACGGTACATTTCAATCTGCAAAAGCAGAACTGGAAAGACTGGCTTGTTAATATCGGAGCGTATATTTACTACTCATTTACTACTTTTGGTTGCATTTTCATGCTGGTAAATGCCAGCTTATGCAAGGTATCTTCCGAAAAGAAAATACCGATAAAGCCCTAAAATACGGGATATATCGGCATTTACCAACTTATGAAAAGATAATCAGAAATTTAGTAAGTTTTTATTGTAAATTATTAGAAAAAATGAACTTTCCTCAAGGTTCCTGTCTCTATAAGACAGATGCATCAAAAAAGAGAGGAGGCAGGACATGGATGAAGAGAATATCGTGAGACGGATGATCGATGGCGACATGGACGCATTCGGAACATTGATGGAGCAATATGAGAAGCCGGCACTCAGAGCCGCATGGCTGATATCCGGAAATGCGGCGGACAGTGAGGACATTGTCCAGGAGACATTTACCGCCTGTTATTTAAACAGAAAGAAGCTCAGAGAGCCGGCGGCCTTTAAGACATGGTTTTACCGGATCCTCACGAGGTCGGCATGGAAGATCTGCAAAAAGACAGGGCGGGAGCGTCCGGAGGAGGAACCGGCATCCGGGCAGGAGGACACAAAACGGTCGGTCCTGGAAACCTGCATCATGAAGGAGGAGGAACGGATCCTTTTTGAGGCGGTGGAGAAGCTGCCGCCGAAACAGAAAACGGTTCTGATCCTTTACTATTATAATGACATGCCGATCCGCGAGATCGCGAAGGTCTGCGGAGTGTTCGAGGGCACGGTGAAATCAAGACTGTACCATGCGAAGGAGCAGTTAAAGAAGGTCCTCACGCAGGAGGAAGGAGGAAAAACATGGACGATCCTATCTTAGAAGAAAGACTGAAAAAAATGTTTGAGAGCCGCGCAGGAGAACTTCCGGATGAATCCCTGCGGGAGGTGCGGATCAGGAAACGTGTATATGAACAGATAGAAAGAGAGGAAACTCATATGAAGAGAGGATTTATGAAAAAGGCAGTGATCGCGGTGGCAGCGATCTGTGTATTTGGCAGCATGACAGCATTTGCGATCGGGAACATTGCGGGAGTGACATCGCACAGTGACCGGAGAGATGAGGTGCATACTTATGAACAGGCGTTAAAGCTTCAGGAGGAACATGGACCGAAGGTAAATTTCCCGGAACAGTTTTCCAATGGATATACGTTCGAGAGTGCTGTCCCGGTGAACTATGAGACGAGTGACAAGGATGGAAATAAGCTGGGCAAGGGGATCCATCTCGACATTACTTACGGAAAAGAGGGGATGGAACCGATCACATTTTCTGCGGAAGTCGGTCTGGACGGCGGGAGCGCTCCGACGGATGTAAAGACGTGCGGGGATGGCACGGAACTTCGATTCTATAAGACGGTCAACAAATTTGTGCCGGCCAATTATGAACTCACCGAGGAGGACAAAAAGGCCCAGGAAGCGGGCAACTTTGACCTTGCTTACGGCAGTGATGAGATCGAGATCACAACCTCCTGTATGGTCGAGTGGGACATGGACGGTCAGGGGTACAGCCTGTTCAAGTTTGGCGAGGAGCTGAGCGCGGAGGAGATGTTCGCGATGGCGGAGGAGATCATCGATGCACAGTAAAGCGGTATATTTACAAATAAGGAGCGATTCGGGCAGCTTTTCATGGGTAGGGATGTTCTGAACGGAAAATGAGGTATTGAGGAAAATAAAAGAATCAGATCAACAAGTGAAAACGCGCTTCGCGAGTTTCCCCTTGTTATCGCGACAGTCGCCAAGGTCTCGCGCAAGCGCGGACTTTGGCTCGTTGTTCGCGTAAATGAAAAAGCCGGTGAAATCGGGTGGAGCTACCCTGATTTCATCGGCTTTTTGTGAAATCCGGCATATCCGGGATGCAGGATCAAAAACTTGCAGACTGTCTTATCTGGAGAAAAACTCACGTTTGATCTGCTCCACCGGCATCTCTTTTCTGGTCCAGAGGCGGAACGCCTCGGCGCCTTGGTAGAGGAGCATGTAGGAACCGTTGAAGAACGGGTTTCCCTGATGTTTTGCCATGGAGAGGAGTCTTGTCTCACGCGGATTGTAGATGATGTCGGATACGATGAGACCGTCCGGGAAGACGAGATCTTCCGGGACCGGGCAGGTATCCTCGTGCGGGGCCATGCCGACGGAGGTTCCGTTTGTGAGGATGGCGCTGTCTGCGAGTTCTTGTTTTAAGAGTTCAGCGTCGGAAAAATCGCAGATTTTGATCTTGCAGTCGGTGATCTTTGTGAGTTCGTCCACAGTATGTACCAGGCGGTCATAGAATCGGCTGGTCGGTCTCACGAAGACAGAGATTTCCTTTAAGCCGTCGAGTGCCGCCTGGACCAGGATCGCGGTCGCGGCGCCGCCGGCTCCGAGAAGAGTCATTTTTTTGCCGATGATGTCATAACCGGCATCTTTTACGGACTGCATGTAGCCGATGCCGTCGGTGTTATGGCCGATAAGGCGTCCGTTTTCGTTTACGACCGTGTTGACAGCGCCGATGATCCGGGCAGCGGTAGAGAGTTCGTCGCAGAGGGAGACCATGAGGTTTTTATCCGGCATGGTCAGGTTGAAACCGCGGGCACCGAGGACTTTTAAGCCGGCGACAGCGGTTGGAAGTGTTGCTTCATTTACGTCAAAGGCGAGATAGCGGTAGTCGAGACCGAGTGCTTCAAAGGATGCGTTGTGCATCATTGGGGAGATGCTGTGGGCGCAGGGACTGCCGAGAAGGCAGATCAGGGCGGTGTGGCCGGTGATCGGGGTGGGTGTATGATGTTCCATTTTATGGGTACCTCCGGGGATTATTTTCATTTTTTTATTATAGCAGTGGGGGTGGGGGAATGCAATGGAGAGATGAAATGCAGAATATGTTGGCGAGTGGTACGCGGTGAGCTTCCGGACAGGAGTGCTGGGGATGCGGGGAGGGTTCCTCTAAGCCCCCGGGAGACTGCTAAGGGCGGAGAATCGGGGACACAACTCGCTGCGCTCAGACAAGTGTCCCCGATTCTCCAACGCAGTCACCCGCGAGCTAAGAGGAAGCCAGCTCCCCGGATCATGCACTCCTGCCCGGAAGCTCACCGCTGGGAGATATTGGGTGCTAAGAAGGATGCGCTGGCGGAAGCTTACTGTTGGGTTGGATCGGCGCTATGAGGAATGAAGGATGAATTGGCGGAAAGCTACCGTTGAGATACATCGGGAATGAGAGCTTTCAGATTATTCCGGGGAAAACTTGGGGGGGGGTAACGCGACATAGCGGCAAGGCAGGGCCTGCGGTAATCCCCGGCTTGCAGTTCTTTTTTATATCTGCTATACTTTTCTTAATGATACCTGTGAGGACAGAACAGAAATTCTGTGTGGCACGGGCGGCGAAAGAGGAGAATGTAAGGATGGCAGGACTGAAGGAACATATTTTTCTGATCGGATTTATGGGATGTGGAAAGAGTACGAATGCGGCGCGTCTGGCGGAGATGACCGGGGCGGAGCAGGTGGAGATGGATCAGGAGATCGTGAACGGGGAACAGATGGAGATCGCGGAAATCTTTAAAGAGAAAGGTGAGCCATATTTCCGGTCACTTGAGACAGCGCTGATCCGCAGTTTTTCAGACCGGGATCCGGCGGTGATTTCGTGCGGGGGCGGAGCCGTGCTGAAGGAGGAGAATGTCCGTCTTATGAAGAAATGCGGAAAGATCGTCCTTCTCACAGCGACACCGGAGACGATCTATGGGAGAGTCAAGGACAGCACAGAGCGCCCAGTCCTGAATGGAAATATGAATCTTTCTTACATTGAGGATCTGATGGAAAAGCGTCGTTCGAAGTATGAGGCGGCCGCAGATATCACCGTTGCGACGGATGGAAAGACAGCGGAGGAGATCTGTGGGGAGATCCTTGGTAAGTGCGGAAAATAAAGAAGGGAGGATTGCACATGGGAAGTTACCTGAATCCGGGAAGCAAGGGATTTCAGGAGAGACTGAATTCTGAAATTTATGTAGATAAGACAGGTCTGATCGAAAAAACGAATGCAGTTTTGGATACAAGACAAAAGTTCCTGTGTGTAAGCCGACCAAGACGTTTTGGAAAATCAATGGCAGCAGATATGCTTGCTGCTTATTATGAGCGTGGGGAAGATGCAGATTTATTGTTTCGTTCGCTGAAGATCAGCAAAGCGGAATCCTATCGTGCTCATTTGAATCAATATGATGTGATCAAGGTAAACATACAGGAATTCCTCAGCATGACAGGAAGTATGGATGAGATGCTTTCGATGTTGAAAAAATATCTGGTGTTTGATCTCATGGAACATTTTGATGATGTTCGTTTTCGGGACGAGAGTAATCTGATCCAGGTAATGAAAGATATTTATGCAAAGACGAAACGAGCATTTGTGATCCTGATCGATGAATGGGACTGCCTGTTCCGGGAATACCAGCAGGATCAGGATTCACAGAAGAAATATCTGGATTTTCTACGGGCATGGCTGAAGGATAAAGAGTATGTTGCTCTTGCGTATATGACAGGCATTCTTCCGATAAAAAAATACGGATCACATTCTGCGTTAAATATGTTTACAGAGTATTCCATGACAGATCCGGGGGAGCTTGCGGAGTATTTTGGATTTACCGGACAGGAAGTGGCACAGCTCTGTCAGAAATATGAGATGGATTTTGACGAAGCAAAGGCATGGTATGATGGATATGGGCTTGTCGCACACCGGAAGTCCGGGGATCAGTACTATTCCATGTACAGCCCGAAATCTGTTGTAGAGGCCATGCTCAGACATAAGTTTGGAACATACTGGAATCAGACGGAAACTTATGAAGCACTGAAGATCTATATCCAGATGAATATGGATGGGCTGCAGGATTCAGTCGTCAGAATGCTTGCAGGCGAGGCAGTGTACGTCAATATTGGTACATTCAGTAACGACATGACGACTTTTGCGACAAAGGATGATGTCCTTACGCTCTTGGTACATCTTGGATATCTGACTTACAATAGTACGAATGGGACAGTGGAAATTCCCAATAAGGAAGTTTCGAAAGAATATGTCAATGTGATCAGTACCATGAGCTGGCATGGAGTTGCAGATTCGGTGGAAGCATCCCGCAGATTACTGGATGCACTGTGGAAAATGGATGCTGATACAGTGGCAGCAGGAATCGATAAGGCACATGAAGAGATTTCTATTCTTCAGTATAATGATGAAAATTCACTTAGTTGTACGGTCAGTCTTGCATTTTATTTTGCGAGAGAATATTATGCGATCGTGCGTGAACTGCCATCAGGAAAAGGATTTACTGATATCTGTATGATCCCACGGAAACACCATCTGGATAAACCGGCAATTATCATAGAATTAAAGTGGGATAAAGGTGCGGATGCCGCGCTGGCACAGATAAAAGAAAAGCAGTATGGGAATGCATTGAAAGATTACCATGGAAATTTACTGCTGGTGGGGATCAATTATGATAAGAGTACAAAGAAACATGAATGCGTAATCGAATCCATGAAAAAATAATGGATCAGATAAGATAAAAAAGAGACCTTCACGGTCATCCCCAAATTTTCAGAAGCTGAATATGTCAGCGGCAGAAAATTGGGAAGACCAGTGAAGGTCTCTTTTTTGTTTTTGCGGAAAATTCGATGAAACCTTCCGGAAAAAGGCAGTATGTTCCAGGAATGTGCACTTGCGAGAAGCCTGAGAATGCCGCAGGCAACCGCGCAAGGCAGAAAAATGAGAAATTCCGCCATTTGCGAAAAATGACTACGGCATCTCCGGTTTCTTCCCCAGCCGCACATCTTCCAGATATTTTCTCGTCTCCTCATCGGCGTGCAGGAAGAGGTAATTCTTCGCACTGCCGGTATGTTTTCCTTTCTCCTCGGAGATCAGCTTGCCGACGCGTTCGATCTCTTCACGGAAATCTCTTGCGGACCAGAGGATGCAGCCCTGGCTGCGGATGATGAGCTGGATCACGCCGTCGGAGGTTGCTACGGTGGTGCGGTAACGCCTGCCGATACGGATCGCGACTTTTTCGATGTACTGGTCTGCGGTCTCCGCTTCTTTTGTATACACAACGTGGATGTTGTGATATTTCTGGACTTTCTCGACACCGCCCGGAACCTTGTAGGCATCGAAGACAACGATGACGCAGATCTTCCGGAATCCCTGATAATTGCTCAAGATGTCCATGAGCTTGTAGCGGGCCGCATCGATATTGACGGCGGCAAGCTCACTCAGCTCGTCCCATGCAAAGATGATGTTGTAGCCGTCGACGAGAAGATATTCGTCTTCCGGCTCCTCTTTCTCTTTTGACGGTTTTACAGGAGCTGTATTTTTGGCCCGGATCACGGTGCGGGAGTCATAGTCCGAGGCGAGTTTTCGCTTCGGTTCGCCGTATGTACGGGTGAAGATCGCCTGGAGTTCCTTATCATCATAGAAGGAGAGGGAGCCGTCTCCGCGGCCGCGGGAAGAGCCGGAACCTGTATTTGCAGCAACCGCTGCCTCAGAAACAGCACCAGAGGGACTGCCGGAACGAAACTTTGCACTGCCGCCGGCTGCTCCGGCCGGAACCTTCCCGGCCGCCACATCGGCCTCCATCGCCTGGAGCCGTTCATTTGCCTCTCTTAAATCCCGCTCCTGCGCTTCCTTCGCAAGCTGCTTTGCGAGCGGACTCTCCACATGCATATAGTTTTTCACTTCGTTCCACGGAACGACAAAGCCGGCGCCGTGGGAGCAGAAAACAGATCCTGCCGGGTCCTGAAGGTCAAAATCGAAATCATATCCGGAAGCAGCGATGACTTCCTCCGCGTTGTGGCACGGTTCATACCCGGAAAGGCTGAGCGTCAGTCTTCCGCGTCCTTTCGTGTAGGAGATCACATCCCGCTGGTAGTTCCGCATCGTGGAAACCGGCGCGGTCCCGGTGAGCAGAGCCATTGCGCCGTCCTGCTCCGGTGCGGAAAATTCACCCTGCATCCGGTCGAGGTCCGCCATCGCGCGTCCGAGATTCTCGGACGGAACCTCCAGACGGAATGCGTAGTAAGGCTCTAAGAGCACACACCCCGCCTCGCAGAGTCCCTGACGGACAGCGCGGTAGGTTGCCTGACGGAAATCCCCACCCTCAGTGTGCTTCTGGTGGGCACGTCCGGCGATCAGAGTGAGCTTCATATCGGTGATCTCAGAGCCCGTTAAAATCCCGCGAAATCTCTTTTCTTCGAGATGCGTTAAAATCAGTCTCTGCCAGTTCTTATCCAGCATATCCTCGCTGCAGTTGGTATCAAAGACGAGTCCGCTTCCCTGCTCTCCGGGTTCCATTAAAAGATGGACTTCCGCGTAGTGGCGCAGCGGTTCGAAATGTCCGACGCCCTCGACGGTCTTAGCGATCGTTTCCTTGTAGACAATATTTCCTTCTCCAAAACCGATCTCCACGCCGAAACGGTCCAGAACCTGGCTCTTTAAGATCTCCATCTGCACATCGCCCATGACCTGTGCCTGAATTTCGCCAAGCGCCTCGTTCCAGACAATGTGGAGCTGCGGGTCTTCCTCCTCCAGCATGCGCATATTTTTGAGCATGGTGTGGGAGTCTGTTCCGAATGGCAGTAGGATCCGGTATGTGAGGACCGGCTCCAGGAGTGGAAGAACACTGTCGGAGGCAGTTCCGAAGACCTGTCCCGGCTTCGTGTCGGAAATCCCTGTGACAGCCACCACCATGCCGGGTTCCGCCTCCTTTAACGCCTCGAACTTTGAGCCGGAATAGAGCCGGATCTGGTTGATCTTCTCATCTGAATCAAGTGACAGCGAATCACGGATCTTCAAATTTCCGCCCGTGATCTTCAAATGCGTCATCCGTACACCTGTCTCGTCGCGGGAGATCTTAAACACCTTTGCACCGAAGTCCTTCGTATAGTCCGGGCATGACGCAAATTCCCCGAGGGCGGTCAGAAATTCCCGGACGCCGGTGAGCTTTAACGCGGAGCCGAAAAAGCAGGGAAAGAGCTTCCGGTTCTGGATTGCGTTCCGAACGTCCTCCGTCTTTAAGCTGCCGTCTGCCAGATAAGCTTCCAGAAGTGCTTCATCGCAGGTGGCAATCTCCTCAGCGGTTTTATCAGAAGTTCCAAGAATATCACGGTTTCCGGACACCCCGCTGAAATCCACGATCCCGTGATCCAGCCGTTCCTTCAGTGATGCCAGCACCGCCTCTCGATCCGTCCCCTTCTGATCCATCTTATTCACAAAGAGAAATACCGGGATCCGATACCGTTTTAAAAGTCTCCACAGTGTCTCCGTATGTCCCTGAACCCCATCAGCTCCGCTGACGATCAATACCGCATAGTCAAGGACCTGCAGTGTCCGCTCCATCTCCGCCGAAAAGTCCACATGACCCGGCGTGTCGAGGAGTGTCACGAAAGTATCGCCCAACGGAAAGACCGCCTGCTTTGAAAAGATCGTGATGCCCCGGGCGCGTTCAAGCGCGAAGGTATCAAGAAAGGCGTCACGATTGTCCACACGCCCCATTTTCTTTAGTTTTCCTGTCTCGTATAAAATTGCCTCGGACATCGTTGTCTTTCCGGCATCGACATGCGCGAGGATTCCGATCACAAATCGTTTCATATATTAAGTCCGCTTTCTGAAAATTTCCATAACGGTCCACTGAACCAGTATTTAGACACAGTATATCAGAAAAAAGAACCTTATGCAACGATACAGTGGCGTATCAATGGGCGGCCCCTGTCAACAGGGATCCGGTCGGAAGAACGGACGCGCAATGCAGATGAGATGTTCCCAGTCTACCAGGTCCTGATAGATAAAGAACAAGGCAGCCTGTCTGATCTCAGAAAGGACAGATGTGGGCAGGACACAGAGAAACCCGTCGAAGGAAAATACATGACGGCCCTGTTCTGTGCGCAGCTCACAAAGATAAGATCCATGGATATCAGGGGGCGTCAGTCCCGGCTCTAAACGGATATAGAGCCGTTCCCGGTCCGCAAACCAGTCTGCGACCGGTCCGCGGGTGACGCAGGTTTCCGTATTTTTGATACAGTGTTCCAACTGATCCTTCAGAGAGCGGTGGAGGAACGGATCAGAGATCCGGAGGAATGTTGTAAACAAATGGTCCGGAAGCTGTGGCTGATGCAGATCAAGTCCGGATGTGGCCGCGATATGGTATCCCTGAAAGATCAGATCCTCCCACCATAAGATCGCGTTTTTGTTGTCAGGGATCATCGGGTGGGCATTGTTTATGATCTCAATGAAATCGATCAGACTGTGGTCATGGATCCTCATGGACCAGCGCATCCCGGTAGAAAACGGAAAAGGAATGGAACAGGGGTGGGCAGGACCGGCCAGTCCGCCGGCCTCATGGACTCTCTGAAATAAAGGATCCGCACAGCCAGCATTGATATCGTCCCAGGGAATATAGGAATCGATGTTCTGGCACAGCATATGCCCGAAGTACGAGGTCAGTTCATAGCCACAGATAAATTCGGAATCCGGGGAGATTTCACGGACAGATTCCGGGAGCTGTCTCCAGCCCGATATCGTATTATGATCCGTGAGAGAAAAGGAACGGATATGTTTTGAAGTAAGAAAGCGCACGAGCTCGGTGACGGTCATACTGCCGTCAGATTCTACGGTATGATTGTGAAGTTCAATTCTTTTCCACATGTTCATTTGTCTCCTTCCCGATTTTTGCAGGATCGCGGGATTCTCCGAAAATCTCAAGCTGGTAGGGTGTCTCATCTTCCGCTGCATGAAAGATGTTTATGATGATTTTTGCCATGCCGGAGAGATCCTTACAGGGGATACAGCCGTGGCTGGCAGAATTTCCCGAAATTGTCATTTCCTTTACTTCCCCCGGCATATGGATGTTTCCGACGAAGACGGAATTTAACATGAAGCAGAGCTGGATCTCTGTTTTTATAGCGTTGATTTCCCTGCGGAGCAGATCTTCAGAAACCGGTTGTTCCATATATTGTTCCAGAATTGGGGCAAGCTCCGTCCTACGCCTGTTGAAATAACTGTCAGGATCGGAAGGATGTTCTTTCTGATAAGTAAGAACAACAGAGAGGGAAGAAAGATCAGAAGGAAGAAAAAAATTGTAAATGATATTCCCGTGATACCCCTGATGGAGCACACCGGAAAAACGCTGGATCATTTCCATAAATCGTTGGCCTCCTTAATAAGTACATTGAATTGGATTTTTTTAATGTAACCCATCATTTTAAAATGAAAGAATAAAAAAGGTAAAGCACCTGTAAATGTTTTTTAAATTCATACAATTAAATGTACTTTACTGAAAATTATGGATTTATTTACCTGCAAATGCAGTTACATTTTACAATTAACTGATAGAGTGACGGGGTAAAAATCAAAAAGGAGAGAAAACAATGGGAATCATAACAGCTCATTCAGGATGTGACGGAACAGAAGACAATTCCCTTGAATTTGTCACGTATGCTCTCAGATCCGAGGCAGGTTGTCTGGAAGTCGATGTCCGGAAGGGACAGGATGGAGATCTGATCCTTTCACATGATGACAATGGCGGCGAGGGTGTTTTTTTAAGAAACGTGTTTGAACGGATGGCACAGGTGCCTGAAAAGATGATCAACTGTGACCTGAAGGAAAGAGATCTGGAAATCCCGGTGTACCGAATGGCATGTCACTTCCATATGGAAGAACGGCTGATCTATTCCGGTGAGGTGGATCCGGTCCATCTGGAGGAGAACAAGAAAAATTTTGAAAAAGCCAGAATCTTTTTAAATATTGAAAATCTTTATCCGGATATTTATAAGGAAGAAGAGCAGGACAGGGAAAGAAAGCTGAAAGAGGCGATCGAAAAGGCGGCAAGTCTTCCGGTTACCTGCATCAACGCTGAGTACCATATCCTGACAGATGAGATCATAACCTTTATCAAAGGAAAAGGACTTGGATGCTCTGCCTGGACAGTCAATGATGAAAAGGAACTTAAACGGCTCATGATAAGGAAAGCGGAAAATATCACGACCAGAAATTTAAAGGGAGCGATCCTGGTGAAGAAGGAGATGGAGCTGTAATGATGACGCCGAGAGCATTTTATCACATGATGGGGAAAAGGAACTTTTTGCAGTACATCTTCTTTGCGGCATTTCTCTTTTTCTTCTACGTTCCGCTTATGAATCTGTGTATGCTGGCTTTTGCGGATAAATATGAAGTCCCGGCGATCATACCACAGAAATTTGGCTTTAAGTGGTGGGAATTTGTTCTGGACCAGAACAGTCTTATGGGGTCGATCACGACCTCCTTCGCGCTGGCAATCGTCGTAACAGCAGTCTCCATGCTGATCTGCATCCCGGCCGCTTACGCTCTTGCCAGATATAATTTCAGAGGAAAACGAATCTTCCTCCTGTCCTTTCTGCTCAGCAACGCATATCCGAGAATGGGACTCTACATTTCGATCGGAATCCTGTTTTATAAATTAAACCTGATGGGAACCTTCCTTGGTGTTGTGATCATTCATGTAGTCAATTCCCTGATGTTTATGACCTGGATCCCGAGCGGTTCCTTTAAAAGCGTTTACCGGCAGCAGGAGGAGTCAGCGAGAGACGCAGGAGCAGGACCCCTCAGAACATTTTTCAGCATTACCCTTCCGTTAGCGATGCCGGGGATCGCGGTTGGCGGCGTGTTTACCTTCCTTGGTTCTTTGGAAGAGGCACAGGGAACCCTTCTTGTCGGTTTCCCGGAGGTAAAAACCATGCCGGTAGAGCTTTACGGGGTGATCATGGAATATCCTCTGACTGCAGGACCGGTATTATCGTTGATCTTGATCATTCCGACGATTCTGATCCTGCTCGCAATGAAAAAATACCTGAGTGCAGATACGATCTCGAAAGGTTATGGAATGTAAAAAGGAGCAAGTTATGGAAGAAAAAGTAAAACTTCAGATCAGAAACATGAAAAAGCATTATAAAAACGGGGACGGAGTGGAAAACATCAACATGGATGTCAGGGAAGGTGAATTTCTCACGATGCTGGGACCATCCGGATGTGGAAAATCCACGATCCTCAGAACGATCGGAGGTTTCCTTGATATTGATGACGGAGACATTCTGATCGATGGCTGCTCCGTGAAGGATCTGGCACCGGAGAACCGGCCGACGGCGATGGTATTCCAGAGCTATAATCTGTGGCCGCATATGACGGTGTATGAGAATCTGGCGTTTGGTCTTAAGATAAAAAAATATTCAAAAGAAGAGATCAGCCGAAGCGTGAAGCGTGGGCTTGAGCTTGTAAATATGCAGGGCTTTGAAAAGAAATATCCGGGACAGTTATCCGGAGGCCAGCAGCAGCGGGTGGCGATCGCGAGGGCTCTTCTTTTAAAACCATCGGTCCTTCTTCTGGATGAGCCGTTTTCCGCACTGGATGCCAAGATCCGTGCGCAGATGAGGGAAGAATTAAAGAAAATTCAGGAAGAACTGAAGATCACGGTTGTTTTTGTCACACATGATCAGGAAGAGGCCATGGCTCTTTCCCATCGGATCGTTGTAATGAACAAGGGAGTGATCGAGCAGATCGGAACTCCGACCGAAATCTATGATCATCCGGCAAGCCGGTTCGTGGCATCCTTCATCGGGGAAATGAATTTCCTGCCGGATGGAGGAGTGAAGACACTGGCTGTGCGTCCGGAGGATGTGATCGTGACAAAAGGTGATGTATCCGGTGAGAAAAAGGGATATGTCCGGACAGTCATGGTCCTTGGACATTATGTCGAGGTCAATGTAGAGTCCGATGGTCAGATCATAAAAACATATGTACCAAAAGGCGCGGAGGAAGAATTTAAGCCGCGCGATCTGGTATCAATGAAATTTATAAAGACATACGAGTATTGTGCCTGAATATAAGTTCAGACGATGAGATCCCTTTTGTTCCCAACATCATTCATATATTAAAGGAGAAATTGAAAATGAAGTGCAATGGAAAGAAAATTACTGCGGTTATCATGTCTCTGGCAATGGGAGCGGCGTTTATGACGGGCTGCTCCGGGGCAGGAAATACAACTGCACAAAAAGCAGGAAACGGAAAGTCCGTCGTTACCGTGTGGGCCGGTGGATCGGATAATGTCCGTGTACAGTTTGAAAAGCAGATCGAAACATTTAATGCTTCTCAGGACAAGTATGAAGCAAAGTTGGAGTTTATCACATCCGGTACAGGAGCGGAAGGCCTTTTTGACCGTGTAGTGGCGGCAAAAAAGGCGGGTCAGACGAAAACAAACTTTGATGTGATCGAGCTTGGCGGAGACGAAGTGACAAAGTACATCTCGGAAGGAGGAGAAGACTTCTTTGTAACGCTGGATCGTTCTAAGATCCCGAATGCAGAGAATCTTAAAGTGGAATCCACCTACAGAAATGATCTGGTAATCCCATATCGCGGAACAACCGTGGTCCTTGCGTATAATTCCGATGTTGTGAAGGAACCGCCGAAAACAGCAGAGGAGCTGTATCAGTGGATCAAGGATCATCCGGGCCGTTTTGCATACAATACTCCATCCTCCGGTGGAGCCGGCGGTTCCTTTGTTGTGACCAGTATTTACAACTATCTCCCGGAGGAGGCGCTTACCTCTTCTGATGAGTCCTGGAAGGAAAAGTGGGGAGAGGGCTTTGATCTTTTGAAAGAGCTCCATCCGTATATGTACCAGTCCTCCGGCAAAGTTGTATACCCGAACAAAAACCAGGGAACACTGGATCTGCTTGCAAATAAAGAGGTTGATATGGTTCCTGCATGGGCAGATATGGCGCTGACCCAGATGAAACAGGGAACGCTTCCGGAATCCATCCGCATCAGTCAGATCGACCCATCCTTTACAGGAAATCCGGTGGTTCTCGGAATCCCATCGATCGGATCCAATGAGGATGGTGCATACGCCTTTATCGATTACATGCTGAGCGCAGATGCGCAGAATATCGCTCTTGATTCCATGGCGGCAATTCCGGTTATCGATTACAGCCTTCTTGATCCAGAGCTCACAAAGACGATCGAGACCCTGAAGGTCGATTCCTTCCGTATGAGCAGCCTTGGAACTCTCGGAACAGAGTTATATGAGGAATGGGATAAAGAGATCGGAACTCTTCAGTAGGAGAAGTGAGAGAATATGAAAAAAACGACCGTTCAAAAGATATTGCCATATCTTCTCATTTTCCCGTCGATCATGATCATGGTAACGGTGATCTTTTACCCGATCGCAGTCAGTCTTCTTCGCAGCTTCCAGCTGGAGGAAGGCGGCTGGGGTCCTGACAATTACATATTTTTCTTTACAGACCGCATTCAGCGCGGGAACATTCTTTATACACTTGAGATCGTGATGGCTACCGTAGTGCTGGCGATCGGGATCTCCTATTTCCTGGCGATCTATCTCAGATTTTCGGACTCTGTTGTCAGCAGGGCGATCGGTCATCTGTATCTGCTCCCGAGATTTATTCCGGGAATGGTGGCAGTGAACGGCATGATCACGGTTATCCGGGATTCCGGACTGATTAACCGGATCTCACAGCTCTTTGGACTGAATATCAAGCTTGGTCTTATGTATAACGGAAAAGGAATCGTGCTGATGAATCTCTGGTTCAACATACCATTCGCTACAATGCTCCTTGCGGCAGCGATGTCCAAGATCCATAATCCGGTCATTGAAGCGGCAAGGGACGCCGGTGCCGGAAAACTGAGGATCTTAAAAGACATGATCATTCCGATGACTTACCGGGATGTGTTCGTAGCAGCTACGTTTGTATTTATGAGCAACATCAGTTCATTTACAACCCCATATCTTATGGATGGAACAAATCCCCAGATGATGGGAATCGCTCTTTATAACCAGTTTAACAATATGCATTATGAGAAGGCAGCGGCCCTTTCTGTGATCATGTTCCTGTTTTCTGTTTTGTCGGCAGCAGTCTATGTCTATACGAACATGAAAGAAAACGACTGGGAAAAACAGGCGGGATAACAGGATGGAGGAATTGATATGACAGAGGGAACACCATGGAAAGTGATCTTACGGTTTTCGATTCCTGTGCTGATGGGAAATCTGTTTCAGCAGCTGTACAGTCTGGCAGATGCCATGATCATTGGCAGGCTGGTCGGTGTATATCCGTTGGCGGGAGTCGGAGCAGCGGCTGCCATGAGTTTCCTCGTCCTTGGGTTTGCCACCGGTTTGACCGGTGGTTTTTCTGTTGTTACAGCCCAGAGGGCGGGGCAGGGAGATCCTGAAAAAATAAAAGAATCCGCCGCAGCATCAATGGTATTGTGCGTTGTGACGGCAGTACTGCTGACGGTGCTCAGCGTTGCGACGGCAGTACCACTTTTGAAATTTATGAATACGCCGGAGGAAATCTTTCCTTATGCGCGTACCTATATCCGGATCACATATCTGGGACTCGGAGCCGTTTTATATTATAATCTGATGGCCGGTCTTTTGCGCGCATTGGGAGACAGCCGGACGCCCCTCTATTTTCTGATCATTTCATCTGTTCTGAATGTGGTTCTCGATGTGATCATGATTCGTGGTTTCCACAGTGGGGTGGGAGGTGCCGCACTTGCCACCGTGATATCCCAGCTTGTCTCAGCGGTCGCATGCCATCTATATGCAGTGAAGCGGTATCCGGTATTGAGACCGGAAAAAAGATATTTGAAGGTGGAGTGCAGGGAAGCGTTCGCCCATCTGCGGATCGGAGTTCCGATGGCACTTCAGTTTTCCGTGACAGCAGTCGGTATCATGATCCTGCAGGCGTATCTGAATGAACACGGGGCGCTTGTGGTGGCGGGGTATACTGCCGCGGGAAAGGTAGAGAATCTTGTAACCCAGCCGTTTAACGCGTTGGCGTTGGCAATGGAAGTGTACTGCGGGCAGAATATGGGAGCCGGAAAGAGAGAAAGGATCCGGTGTGGGATCCGGCAATGTATTGCTCTCGGCACGGTCTGTGTGATCCTGTCTTCGGCCGTCAATGTATGTCTGGGGCGTCCATTCATTGGTCTGTTCATGGAAACTTGTGATCCAAAGATTGTGGAGTACGGATATGTGTATCTGGTCATCATTGCAGTCTTTTTCTGGCTATTGTGTACCATGCAGATCATGAGGAGCTCCCTTCAGGGAATCGGGGAAGCAGCAGTTCCGATGGCGGGAGGAATTCTGGAATTATTTTCGAGATGGGCAGGCTGTGCCGCTTTTTCGGGGATATCAGGATACACAGGGGTATATCTCTCAACACCTCTCGCCTGGGGGATGGCGCTTCTTCTTTTGACGATCCGGTATCGGTGGCTGGCAGGCAGAGGATTTTTTGATGACAGGCAACAGGGGCAGACCTGAGAGGAGACCATTATGCCGATATTTCTATGATTTCCCGGTAAAACCCTTGATTTTTCTGGCTTTCTATGCTATGATGCTAATCGATAACATAAGTAACCGGTCAAAAGAGTGGACGAAACGTCCACTCTTTCGTTTTGCATAACCGGAAAGATCCGGCAGAGAGGCGGTGGAAACCCATGGCAAGAAGAGAGGAATATGAATCCAGGGTCGAGAAGTTTTTAACCCCGATCATGGAAGAGAACAATTATGAACTGGTCGACGTGGAGTACGTGAAGGAAGCTGGTACCTGGTACCTGAGAGCGTACATCGACAAAGAGGGCGGTTTTACAGTGGATGACTGTGAGATGGTATCGAGACGTCTGAGCGACTGGCTCGATAAAGAGGACTTTATCGATGACAGCTATATCCTAGAGGTGAGCTCCCCGGGACTCGGAAGACCGTTAAAGAAAGAGAAAGACTTTAAGAGAAGTCTCGGTGAGGCGGTCGACATCAAGCTGTACCGCGCGATCGACAGACAGAAAGACTTTTCAGGGATCCTCACAGCATATGACGCGGACACCGTGACGATCCGCTACGAGGATGGTTCCGAGAGTACATTCAATAGAAAAGACATTGCCTTAATTCGTCTGGCATTCGATTTTTAATAAGGAGGATAAAAAATGAACAAGGAACTGATGGAATCGATGAACATACTCGAAAAAGAGTACAACATCAGTAAGGACACATTGCTGGAGGCCATCGAGAACTCCCTTCTCACAGCCTGCAAGAACCATTTCGGCAAGGCCGACAATGTGAAAGTCATCATTGATCCGGATGGCTGCGATTATTCCGTATATATGGAAAAAGAGGTCGTTGAGAACGTGGAGGATCCGATCACACAGATCAGCCTCGCCGACGCAAGAATGATCGCTCCGAGACATGTCCTTGGCGACATCGTCCAGATCCCCATTGATTCCCATGATTTCGGCCGTATCGCGACCCAGAACGCGAAGAACGTGATCTTACAGAAGATCCGCGAGGAGAGCCGGAAATCCCAGTTAAGCGAGTGGCAGTGCAAGGAGAAAGAGGTCGTTACCGGTATCGTTCAGCGTTACATCGGCCGCAATGTCAGCGTAGATCTCGGAAAGATCGATGCGATCCTCCCGGAGGCTGAGCAGGTCAAAGGCGAGACCTTCCAGAGAACCGAGCGTATCAAGGTTTATATCCTGGAAGTCAAGGACAGCCCGAAAGGACCGAGAATCTCCGTATCCAGAACCCATCCGGACCTTGTGAGACGTCTGTTTGAGGCCGAGATCGCAGAGGTTCGTGACGGTACCGTTGAGATCCGCGCGATCGCCCGTGAGGCAGGTTCCAGAACAAAGATCGCAGTCAGCTCTACAGATCCGAACGTAGATCCGGTAGGCGCATGTGTCGGCTTAAACGGCGCGAGAGTCAACGCGATCGTAAATGAGCTCCGCGGTGAGAAGATCGATATCATCAACTGGGATGACAACCCGGCATTCCTGATCGAGAACGCACTGAGCCCTGCAAAGGTCATCTCCGTTGTTGCGGATGAGGACGAGAAAGAGGCACAGGTCATCGTTCCGGATTACCAGTTATCCTTAGCGATCGGTAAAGAAGGACAGAACGCAAGACTGGCTGCAAGACTGACCACCTACAAGATCGATATCAAGAGCGAGACACAGGCGAGAGAGCTTGGACTCTTCGATGATATGGACTTCGGCGAGGAAGGTTTTGAGGGCGAGTACGAGAAAGATGTAGAGCCGGCAGGAGAAGAAGCTCCGGCAGAAAATGAAGCTCCGGCAGAGGAGACTTCCGAAGCACAGGCCGAGACAGAAGAATAGGAGAGAAGGGAACGACGACAGTGAGTACAGTAAAGAAGGTTCCGCAGAGACAGTGCATCGGCTGCGGTGAAATGAAAAACAAGCGGGAGCTGATCCGGGTTTTAAAAGGTACTGACGACGTGATTTCCATCGACGCGACCGGGAGAAAAAACGGACGCGGCGCATACATCTGCCCATCCATGGCATGCTTTGAAAAGGCAGTGAAGAGCCGTGGACTGGAACGCTCCTTTAAAATGGCAATTCCAAAAGAAGTTTACGAAAGTCTGAAAAAGGAGATGGAACAGATCGATGAACAGAAATAAGATCCTTGGACTTTTAGGACTCGCGGAGAAGGCCGGAAAGGTCAGAAGCGGCGAGTTTTCCACAGAAAAAGCGGTAAAGTCCGGAAAAGCCGGGCTGGTGATCGTGTCGGAAGAATCTTCGGACAACACGAAGAAAATGTTCCGGAACATGTGTACTTACTATAAAGTCCCGTACTTTGAGTTCGGAAACAAGGAAGAACTCGGCCACATCCTGGGAAAGCAGATGAGAGCGTCCCTGGCGGTGATCGATCCGAATTTTTCCGAGGCACTGTTGAAGCATTTTGCCGATTAGGAATGTGAAGCATCGGCAAGATCCAGTTGCGGTACACGGGCGAAAAGTGGCTGTGCACTGTAACGTGATTTGGAGGTAGCGAGCGTGAGTGAGTTTGAAAAGGATTTAGGAAAGAAAAAAGAGGGAACAGATACATTGAATCAGAATCAGGAGAATTCCACAAAGCCGGCAGTTCCGGCTGAGGGAGAAAATAATGCGCCGGCAGCACCGGCAAAGAAGAAATTTGCTGCGGTTTATCGTCCGCAGAACAGTACACAGAAGCGCCCGGCGGGAAACCGTACACAGGGCGGACAGAGACCGGCAAGACCGAACAACGGTTCCGGCATGCAGGTAAGACCGACGACAGGAAACGCACCGGCAGAAGCACCGGCAAAGACAGCCGAGACACCGGCAGCACCTGCACAGAAACAGGAGACAAAATCTGAGGCACCTGCAAAGGATCTCAGAGAGAATGTCCGTCCGCTCCCGAACCAGGGAAGAACAGACGGTCAGTCCCAGCAGAGAGAGAGCCGTCCGTTCCCGAACCGCGACGGCAATCGTGACAACCGTCAGGGCGGCTATCAGGGCAATCGCGACAATCGTCAGGGCGGTTACCAGGGCAGCAGAGACGGCAATCGTCAGGGCGGCTATCAGGGCAGCAGAGACGGCAATCGTCAGGGCGGCTACCAGGGAAGAAACGATGGAAACCGCCAGGGCGGCTACCAGGGAAGAAACGACGGAAACCGCCAGGGCGGCGGCTACCAGGGAAGAAACGACGGAAA